>NZ_JASCPT010000112.1:0-17440 GCF_029959775.1 Pseudomonas sp. PS01270
CGCGAAAGCGTTGTGTCAGACGATACCTCAGGGCCTGACACTGCGCATTCGCGAGCAGGCTCGCTCCCACATTCGATCTTCATCAGCTTCAAGCGTTTTGGGCAGCACCGCCTTCCAGCTTGCGCCACAGCAACCGCACGTTGGCCTTGCGCACCAGGGCGCAGCGGTACAGGCGGATCTCCAGCGGCACATGCCACTGCGGGCCGCCGCACACCACCAGTTCACCGCGAGCCAGTTCGGCGCGCACACTCAATTGCGGCACCCAGGCGATGCCGAGGCCTTCCAGAGCCATGCTTTTCAGGCTGTCGGCCATGGCGGTTTCGTAGATCGTGGTGAAGCGCAACTGGCGCTGGCGCAACAATCCATTCACCGAACGCCCAAGAAACGCCCCGGCGCTGTACGCCAGCAACGGCACACTCGCCTCGCCTTCCAGATCGAACAGCGGTTTGCCATCCAGATCCGCCGCGCACACCGGCAGCATCTCGGTCTGGCCCAAATGCAGCGACGGGAAGATTTCCGGGTCCATCTGCATCGCCGAATCCGGGTCGTAGAACGCCAGCATCAGATCGCAGCCACCTTCACGCAAAGCGTGCACGGCGTCGCCAACGTTGGTCGCCACCAGCCGCGTGGCGATGTTCAGCCCTTCGTTGCGCAACTGGGCGATCCAGCGCGGAAAAAAGCCCAGCGCCAGCGAGTGCGCCGCTGCGACTTGCATGACCTCGCCCTGCCCGCCTTCCAGATGATGCAGATGGCGCAGCACTTCACCGAGTTGTTCGACCACGGTGCGCGCGGTCACCAGAAACAACTGCCCCGCCGCCGTCAGTTCGACCGGCGTGCGCGAGCGATTCACCAAGGTCAGCCCCAGCGCCGCTTCGAGGCTGCGGATCCGCCGACTGAATGCCGGCTGAGTCACGAAGCGCCGTTCGGCCGCCTGCGAGAAGCTGCGGGTGGCGGCCAGGGCACTGAAGTCCTCGAGCCATTTGCTTTCCAGATTCATCACGTCCTCCCGGACACGCACCAAAACAGGTCACACGTCTGCCGCACAGGCGGCGTCACATGGGCATTATGCCGAATGTGCATAGGGCAGTGCTGAACAGCATTGGCCCAAAAATCCCCACAAGCCTAGCATTCGCAGCGTTCCGGCACAGACCGGGTCCTTATCGAGATGATTTCTATCATGTCCTCCGCTGCATCTTTCCGCACAGAAACCGACCTGCTTGGCGCCCTCGAAGTACCGGCCCATGCGTATTACGGCATCCAGACCCTGCGAGCGGTGAACAACTTCCGCCTCTCGGGCGTTCCGATTTCGCATTACCCGAAACTGGTTGTGGGCCTGGCGATGGTCAAACAGGCCGCCGCTGACGCCAACCGCGAGCTGGGTCACCTGAGCGAAGCCAAGCACGCTGCCATCAGCGAAGCCTGTGCGCGATTGATCCGCGGCGATTACCACGAAGAGTTCGTGGTCGACATGATTCAAGGTGGCGCCGGCACTTCCACCAACATGAACGCCAACGAAGTGATCGCCAACATTGCTCTGGAAGCGATGGGCCACGAGAAAGGCGAATACCAGTACCTGCACCCGAACGACGACGTGAACATGGCGCAGTCGACCAACGACGCCTACCCGACGGCGATCCGTCTGGGTCTGCTGCTGGGTCACGACGCGCTGCTGGCCAGCCTCGACAGCCTGATTCAGGCGTTCGCGGCCAAGGGCAAAGAGTTCGACCACGTCCTGAAAATGGGCCGTACCCAGCTGCAAGACGCCGTGCCGATGACCCTCGGCCAGGAATTCCGCGCGTTCGCCACCACCATGGGCGAAGACCTCGCGCGTCTGAAGACGCTGGCCCCGGAACTGCTGACCGAAGTCAACCTCGGCGGCACCGCGATCGGCACCGGCATCAACGCCGACCCGCGTTATCAGGCACTGGCTGTTCAACGTCTGGCTTTGATCAGCGGCCAACCGCTGGTACCGGCCGCCGACCTGATCGAAGCGACCTCCGACATGGGCGCCTTCGTGCTGTTCTCCGGCATGCTCAAGCGCACCGCGGTCAAGCTGTCGAAGATCTGCAACGACCTGCGTCTGCTGTCCAGCGGCCCACGCACCGGCATCAATGAAATCAACCTGCCGGCGCGTCAGCCAGGCAGCTCGATCATGCCCGGCAAGGTCAACCCGGTGATCCCGGAAGCCGTGAACCAGGTCGCGTTCCAGGTCATCGGTAACGACTTGGCGCTGACCATGGCAGCCGAAGGCGGCCAGCTGCAACTGAACGTGATGGAGCCGCTGATCGCCTTCAAGATCCTCGATTCGATCCGCCTGCTGCAACGCGCCATGGACATGCTGCGCGAGCACTGCATCGTCGGCATCACCGCCAACGAAGCGCGCTGCCGCGAACTGGTCGAGCATTCGATCGGTCTGGTCACCGCACTGAACCCGTACATCGGCTACAAAAACGCCACCCGCATCGCCCGTATCGCCCTTGAAAGCGGCCGTGGCGTACTGGAACTGGTGCGCGAAGAAGGTCTGCTCGACGAAGCCATGCTCGCCGACATCCTGCGCCCGGAAAACATGATTGCCCCGCGTCTGGTTCCGCTCAAAGCCTGAGCCGACGCGAACTTGTAGCACCGCTCACCAGGTCGAGGGACTAGACACCTCTCACCTTTTGAGGGCTTGGGGATTTTGTCCCCGAGCCCTTTTTTTTAACTGTTTATCCGGAGACCCGAACGTAGAGGACTGAACAATATGCAGGTGAGCCCTTGTGGCGAGGGGATTTATCCCCGCTGGGCTGCGAAGCGGCCCCGATACCAACAATAAGGATGTACCAGAAACACCGCGTGCAATGGTTTACGACTGCTTCGCAGCCGAACGGGGATAAATCCCCTCGCCACAAACACCAAGTGTTTCAAAGCTTCGTTTCGTCGCTTGCACCACTACCGTGCAGACGGGCGCGCCACTGATCGGTATAGTGCCGCCCCTCTTCGCGTGAGCGGTCGTCGGTAACGAGGCCATAACCCATGCGAAACCCGAACTAATAACAAAACCCGCGATATGGATCCGGGACGAAACCTTCGCCTCACCCGTCGTGCCGCGCGCAGACCGGTGTAACACGATGTTTCTCCGATCCAGCATCTGCACCCACAAAAAACAGCGAGGATAAATCCATGCTCGAAGTCATCAACGACTTCCTCTCAGGGAAAGTACTGATCGTGCTCATTGTCGGGCTCGGTAGCTACTTCACGATTCGCTCGCGTTTCGTTCAACTGCGTCATTTCTTCCACATGTTCGCGGTGTTCCGCGACAGCCTCAAAGGCAGCGCCGGGCAACTCAGCTCGTTCCAGGCCTTGATGCTCAGCCTCGCCGGCCGCGTCGGTGCAGGCAACATTGCCGGTGTCGGCATCGCCGTGACCCTCGGTGGTCCGGGTGCGGTGTTCTGGATGTGGGTGACCGCACTGGTCGGTATGTCCAGCAGCTTCTTCGAGTGCACCCTGGCCCAGGTCTACAAGCGCGCCGATGGCGACGGCCTGTACCGTGGTGGCCCGGCGTATTACATCCAGCACGGGCTCAAGCTCAAGGGCATGGCGATAGTCTTCTCCGTTCTGCTGCTGGTCACCTACGGCTTCGCCTTCATCGGCCTGCAGTCCTACACCGTGACCCACTCGCTGCAGAACGCCTTTGACTTCAACCCGCAACACACCGGGATCGTCCTCGCGGTGCTGCTGGCCATCACCTTTATCGGCGGGATCAAGCGCATCGCCTCGGTCTCCGACCTGTTGGTACCGATCAAAACCCTGGCCTATATCGGCGTGACCCTGTACGTGATCGGCACCCAGATCGAACACGTACCGGCCATGCTGGAAACCATCTTCAAGAGCGCCTTCGGCCTCGACCCGGCGTTTGCCGGTCTGCTCGGCAGCGCCATTGTCATGGGCGTGAAGCGTGGCGTGTTCGCCAACGAAGCGGGCTTGGGCAGTGCGCCGAACGTCGCCGCTGTGGCCGCCGTCAAGCACCCGGGCGCCCAGGGCGTGGTCCAGGCTTTCAGCGTGTTCCTCGACACCTTCGTGATCTGCACCTGCACCGCGCTGCTGATCCTGCTGTCGGGCTTCTACACCCCGGGCTTCGAAGGTGACGGCATCGTCCTGACCCAGAACTCGCTGGCTGCCGTGGTCGGTGACTGGGGTCGCATGTTCGTCAGCGTCGCGCTGTCGCTGTTCGTCTTCACCTGCATCCTCTACAACTACTACCTGGGCGAGAACAGCTTGCAGTTCCTCAGCCGCAACCGCGCCCTGCTGATGCTGTTCCGCGGCCTGGTGCTGGCGCTGGTGGTGTGGGGTTCGATGCAGGACCTGACGACGGTATTCGCCTTCGCCGACATCACCATGACCTGTCTGGCCTTCGTCAACCTCGTGGCCCTGGCCATGCTGTTCAAGGTCGGCCTGCGGGTGATGCGCGACTACGATGAGCAGCGTCGCGCCGGCGTCAAACAGCCAGTGTTCGACTCGAGCAAATTCGCCGACCTGGATCTGGATCGCAACGCCTGGCCGGTCAACCCGCCAGCAGCAGCGGGCCAGACTGAAACTTCGCCGCAAGGCGTACCTGCAGCGCAACGCTGACAGGTGAATGACGGGCGCATCCCCTGCGCCCGTCGGTTATTGTGATGCAATAACTTGTAGGAGTGAGCCTGCTCGCTCCTGCAAGGCCCTCATCGTTTCGGAGAATCCTATGAGCTCGTCGACCTACCCCGCCGCTCAACACGTCATGGTGCTCTACACCGGTGGCACCATCGGCATGCAGGCCAGCGCCAACGGTCTGGCCCCGGCGTCCGGTTTCGAAGCGCGGATGCGCGACTATCTGCACAGCCAGCCTGAGCTGGTAGTGCCGCAGTGGCAGTTTCGGGAAATGTCGCCGCTGATCGACAGCGCCAACATGACCCCGGCCTACTGGCAGCAACTGCGCGAAGCGGTGGTCGATGCCGTGGACGTGCAAGGCTGCGACAGCGTGCTGATCCTGCACGGCACCGACACGCTGGCGTACAGCGCGGCGGCCATGAGTTTTCAGTTGCTCGGCCTGCATGCCCGCGTGTGTTTCACCGGCTCGATGTTGCCGGCGGGCGTGACCGACAGCGATGCCTGGGAAAACCTCGGCGGCGCGCTGGTCGCCCTCGGCCAGGGTCTGGCGCCGGGCGTGCACCTGTACTTCCACGGCGAACTGCTGGCGCCGACCCGCTGCGCGAAAGTGCGCAGCTTCGGCCGCCATCCGTTCAAACGCCTGGAGCGTCAGGGCGGTGGTGTGAAGGCGCCGTCGATCCCAGTCGCGCTGAACTACAACCAGCCGAAGCAACTGGCGAAAGTGGCGGTGTTGCCGCTGTTTCCCGGGATCAGTGCCGAGGTTCTCGACGGCCTGCTCGACAGCGGCATTCAAGGTCTGGTGCTGGAATGCTACGGCAGTGGGACCGGTCCGAGCGATAACCCTGAGTTCCTCGCCAGCCTTGGCCGCGCACGGGATAACGGCGTGGTGGTGGTTGCAGTGACGCAATGCCATGAAGGTGGGGTCGAGCTGGATATCTACGAGGCCGGCAGCCGCTTGCGTGGGGTCGGCGTGTTGTCCGGTGGCGGCATGACGCGCGAGGCGGCGTTCGGCAAGTTGCATGGCTTGCTGGGGGCCGGGCTGGAAACGGCGGAAGTGCGACGATTGATCGAACTGGATTTGTGTGGTGAGTTGATCTGAGCACGGCGCTGGATTGCCCCTCACCCTAACCCTCTCCCAGAGGGAGAGGGAACTGATCGTAGTGTCTTGCGCTATACACCGACCTGATAAACAGTGTCGATTATGGATTCGGCGGCGGTGTCTCACGTCGGTGTATTTCTGCAATATCCCCCGTTCGGCCCCCTCTCCCTCTGGGAGAGGGCTGGGGTGAGGGCCTGCGGCATGCAACTTGCTGCGTCCCAGCCACCTCCAGGCTGGAAGATCCCATGCTCCACTCCCACCTCACCACCCTCAACGCGGTCTCGCTGATCCTCAACACGTTCAAGGCCGAAGGCCTGTCGAGTGAGGCGCTGCTGGCTGGCAGCGGCATCGTGGCGGCCGATCTGCAGCGTGCCGATACGCGCATCACCACCCATCAAGAGATGCAGGTCTGCACCAACGCGGTCGCGCTCAAACGTGACATTGGCCTTGAGTTGGGTCGGCGCATGCACGTGTCCTGTTACGGCATGCTCGGTTACGCCCTGCTGACCTGTGCCACCTTCGGTGACGCTTTGCGGCTGGCGATCCGTTATCCAGCGCTGCTGGGCACGCTGTTCGAACTGAGCCTGGAAGACGATGGCGAGCAGGTCTGGTTCGTCGCAGCCGACTATCGCGAGAGCCCGGCGATGGCGGTGTTCAACGCCGAATTCTGTCTGGTGTCGCTGAAAGTCATCTGCGACGACTTGCTCGGCCATTCCCTGCCACTGCGCGCCACACGCTTCGAACATGCAGCGCCGGACTACCGCGACAGCTACGCCGAACCCTTCGACTCGCCGCTGCACTTTTCGGCCAAGGACAACGCCTTCGCCTTCGACCGCCATTGGCTCGATCAGCCGCTGCCGCTGGCCGACGCGATCACCCATCAGGCCATGGCAGAGCGCTGCCGCAAACAGAATCTGGAGTTCACCGGACGTCAGGCCTGGCTGGGGCGGATTCGTCAGTTGCTCAGCGCGCAACTGAATGCCGCGCCGGGACTGGAAGGTCTGGCACAGCAGATGAAGTGCTCACCGCGCACCCTGCGCCGGCATTTGAAAGACATGGGCAGCAGCTATCAGGAGCTGCTCGATGAACTGCGCTTCGAACGGGCCAAGCAGATGTTGTGTGAGGATCAGCTGCCGATCTATCGGATCGCCGAGACGCTGGGCTTCAGCGAGACCGCGAGTTTCCGGCATGCGTTTGTGCGCTGGAGCGGCGTGGCGCCGAGTCAGTTCAGACCGCATTGATGTCTGCTCCAGGCATGAGCCTGCATGAACAAGGGGCGAATTGCGGTCAGAGGTTTTGGCCATATCGATCCCCTTTTGGCCGCTCCCGACGTTCTCCGATTCAACTTGCGCCGCAACACTGAAGACCACCGAATCAGCCTTGCGGAGAACAACAAATGCTGACGATCTACTCAGACGATCACCACTTGCACCACGGCCGCTGCGAACTCATCGATGGCCAGCTCAAGCCGTGCTTCGAGATGCCGTCGCGTGCCGACCATGTGCTGCAACGCGTGCAGAAGCAAAATCTCGGGGCGGTCGAAGCGCCGAAGGATTTCGGCCTGGAGCCGATCGCGCGCATTCACAGCCGTGACTATCTGGAATTTTTCAAAGGTGCATGGCAGCGCTGGACCGAGTTCAACACTGACGGCGACTTGCTGCCCTACACCTGGCCGGCGCGCACGCTGCGTGCGATCAAACCGACCAGCCTGCACGGCCAGCTCGGTTATTACAGCTTCGACGGCGGCGCGCCGATTACCGCCGGCACCTGGCAAGCGGCCTACAGCGCAGCGCAAGTGGCCCTGACCGCACAAGAAGAAATCCAGCGTGGCGCACGCGCGGCCTTCGCCCTGTGCCGTCCGCCGGGGCACCATGCCGCCAGCGACTTGATGGGCGGTTATTGCTACCTCAACAACGCCGCCATCGCCGCTCAAGCCTTTCTCGATCAGGGCAACAAGAAAGTCGCGATCCTTGACGTCGACTACCACCATGGCAACGGCACTCAGTCGATTTTCTACGAACGCAGCGACGTCCTGTTCACTTCGATCCACGGCCACCCGGAAGCGGAGTTTCCGTTCTTCCTCGGCTACGACGACGAGCGCGGCGAAGGTGCCGGTGAAGGCTTCAATTTCAACTATCCGCTGCCGGCCGGTTCCGGCTGGGATGTGTGGAGCGCGGCGCTGGATCAGGCCTGCGACGAGATCGATCGCTATGGCGCGGACATCATCGTTGTCTCCCTCGGCGTCGACACGTTCAAGGACGACCCGATCTCGCAGTTCAAACTCGACAGCCCGGATTACCTGGCCATGGGCAAGCGCATCGCCGCCCTCGGCAAGCCGACCCTGTTCGTCATGGAAGGTGGCTACGCGGTGGAAGAAATCGGCATCAACGCAGTGAACGTGCTGGAAGGTTTCGAACAATGAAAAAGCGACTGATCGCCTCGGCGCTGTGCGCGGCTCTGCTCAACGCTGGCGCCCACGCCGAAGAACGCACGCTGCGCGTCTATAACTGGTTCGACTAC
This sequence comes from Pseudomonas sp. PS01270, assembly GCF_029959775.1. NCBI lineage: Bacteria > Pseudomonadati > Pseudomonadota > Gammaproteobacteria > Pseudomonadales > Pseudomonadaceae > Pseudomonas > Pseudomonas sp. PS01270. The sequence goes on from NZ_JASCPT010000112.1 coordinate 8,243, forward strand.
ATCACGCCCAAGGCGCTGGACGACTTCAAGGTACAGAACAGCCAGACCAAACTGATCTACGACATCTTCGACACCAACGAAGCGCTCGAGGCCAAGCTGCTCACCGGCAACTCCGGCTATGACGTGGTGGTGCCGTCCAACGTGTTCCTCGCCAAGCAGATCGAGGCCGGGGTGTTCCAGCCGCTGGATCGCAGCAAACTGCCGAACTGGAATCACCTTGATCCGAAACTGATGAAGCTGATCGAGGCCAACGACCCGGGGAACAAGTTCGCCGTGCCATACATGTACGGCACCATCCTCATTGGTTTCAACCCGGCCAAGATCAAGGCAGCGCTGGGCGACAATGCGCCCGTGGACAGTTGGGACCTGATCTTCAACGAAGAGAACATCAGCAAGCTCAAGCAGTGCGGCGTCGCCCTGCTCGACTCGCCGTCGGAAATTCTGCCGCTGGCTCTGCAACACCTCGGTCTCGACCCCAACAGCAAGAAGCCAGCGGATTACGCCAAGGCCGAAGCGCTGCTGATGAAGATCCGCCCTTACGTGACGTACTTCCATTCCTCCAAGTACATGGCTGACATTGCCAACGGCGACATCTGCGTGGCCGTCGGTTATTCCGGCAGCTTCTCGCAAGCGGCCAACCGCGCCAAGGAAGCGAAAAACGGCGTGGTGGTCGATATGCGCTTGCCGAAAGAAGGCGCGCCGATCTGGTTCGACATGCTCGCGATTCCCAAGGGCGCGAAGAACACCGAAGACGCTTACACCTTCATCAACTACCTGCTGCAACCGGCGGTGATTGCCCTGGTCAGCGATTTTGTCGGGTATCCGAACCCGAACAAGGACGCCACCGGCCTGGTCGATCCAGCCATTCGCAACAACCCGAACCTGTACCCGACCGATGCGGCAATGAGCACGCTCTACACCTTGCAGCCGCTGCCTCGGGATGCCGAACGCGCACGCACGCGGGCCTGGACGAAAATCAAATCCGGGACCTGAAACCGGCTCGTTTGCCGAAGACCCGCCGAGGCGGGTCTTTTTTTGCCTGGCAGCTTTATCTACCGCACGGGTCGCTGTCGCGCCTTTTAACTTGACCTGCTCCGCCGCCCTCGCGGCGTCCCGACAGAGCAGGAAACCACCATGACCGCCATTCCCAAAGCCAGTGCCGTCGATATCGTGACTCAGCTGGTTACCGGCCCCTCGCTGCAAGAAGTTGCATCAAAAACGCTGCGCGAAGCCCTCAAGACCTTGTACCCGAATCTCGACATAGACCCGCGTCTGGCGATGGTCGTGCAACCCACCTGGGCCATTGTGGAGGGTCGAGTAGTACCCGACGGGTATCAGGCTGGATCGCTGACCAACGCCCTGGTGCGGCTCGGCCTGTCCGGTACCACGGTGACGTACCTCGATGGCGAGCATTACCTGACCCTGCAACCCGGCGTGCCCGCCCCTGCGCATCTGCCGGTGAAGATCGATGCGATCGGCCTGTTGCTCAACGAACTGGCACCGCTGCTGTTCATCGCCTACAAGGAACAGCACGTCGACTACTGGGACGAGTTCACCTATCCCGGGCAACCGCGCTGGCAGCAATTGTCCGAGGCACTGCGCAATCTGTGGAACGTCGATGCCAGCGTCGGCTGGGATGCCGATGAAATCGCCATGGCCCAGGCGATTTTCAAACAGCCCGACCCGCAACAACGCCTGGCCCCCGCCCCGTACTCGGCAAAGGCATACCTGATTGATCTCGATCGAGGGAGCGCCGACACGCAAAGCCACTTGACCCTGCTCGACGCCGCAGTGTTGGTCGGCAGCATCGCAGACCGTACATTGATTCTCACCCACGCGATTACTCAGGGCTTTCAGCGTTTCGATTCACTGGAGGAACTCGGCGAGGCTCTGCTGCGGATATATGGCGCAAACGCCTCGGGCGAAGATCTCAAGTGGCGGCTGGTCGAACCCCAGGGCAATTTCTTCGACCAGCAGGCCTGCACCCTGATTTCCCTGGAAGCGGATGCCTTGGGCAAAATCAGTTTTTTTCAGGACTCCCCTGATAAACGCGTCTATCCGCATACCGGCACGGCCGGCAAACCGGCACAACCGACACCGCGCCTCGAAGCGCACTTCGAGCGTTTACAGCCGATGCTTCCAGACTGGCTGAACGACGCCTTGCCCATCGATCAGACACGTTACAGCCGGCACCTGCTGGACCTGACGACGCTGCAGCACGAGAACAACGGCAAATCCTTTCAGAACGAAATCACCAGCCTGCAGGCGTTCACTCGGGCAGCGCTGATCAAACAGATTCTCAAGGAGCAGCCCGACGCCAAAGACCTGGACATCGACAACATCGAAATCACCATCACCAGTCTCGTGGTCTGGGGCACGTTTGTGTTGCCGGGAAATACTCAGACTCAGACATGGACGCTGACCGAGCTCGCCCTGCAAAACCTCGCTGGCCTGCCCTTGGGCAACAAGACTGTGCGGTACAAGGATGGCAGCCCGGTACCCGAGTGGTTGAGCGCGACTTTTCTGGAAAAACTGGTCAGCACGGTCGACATCGGCAAGACCTACCCGGCGCATCTCAAGGCCGTACTGATAGACGACGCAGAGCAAGCGTCACGGTTGGAAAGGCTCTATACCAGTCAGCTACGCGTCGAGCTGCCATTGCTGGCGTTGCAGCACAAGATCCAGGGCAGAGCCGGCATTGACGAATCGGGTTATCGATACGTGGTTGCCGCATTGGCCACGACTGACGCAGAACGCTACGTCGATGGTGAGGAAATCGTCATTCGCCCTTTGGCCTTCGTCGCTCATCGCAGCCGCTCCACCGCAGACACTGTCGACAACATGTATGTCATAGGCCCGCGCGATGCCGACAAAGGGCCGTGCGTGCTATATCGACCGCTGTTCGACAAAGCTCTGCTGCAATATCCGGGGCCGGCCAATCTGCTTTTTGCGATCCAGCATTCGCGACATCTGCGCGACTCGGTACTGGCCTGGTTGCCGGACGATGTGCGCTTCAATTACAGCCAGTTCGTCTTCACCGCCAGGCTGCCGTCGGTGTGGACGATCCCGCAACTGATGATCAACCCGACCACAGCACTGGACATGTCAGGCGCGGTCGCGCTGGGCACTCAGGTGATCGCCAGCGATGTCCTCGCCACCCTGCACGAACGCAACGTCAAGGCGCTTGTCACTCAAGCCGACCGGCAATCGGTCTCCGATGCAGAAGCACGCTGGGCCTCGCTGAAACAGGGTGGCTGGGTGATGCTCAATGCCGCACTGCCGTTTCTGGGCCGCAGCGCAGGTACAGCGGCGTGGATCTGGCAGATCATGGATGATCTGCAGGAAATCACCGACGGCGCCAACGAGCAATCGGCGAAAGTCGCCTGGACGGCCATCGCCGATATCCTCCTGGCGCTGGGCATGGTGCTCGCCCATCGTGCGGCAATCGGTGATGCGCCATCGACGCCCGTGGCCACAACGCTCGAAGAGGACACAGCGACGAGCAAACCTGCCGCCAGAATCGTCAAAGCGCTGCGCCAGCCGGACATCACCGGCCCGCAATTGACCGAAGCCCATGGCACATCGATCGACAGCATCACGGCGTTGAAACGATCCCCGTTGGCCCTCGCCAAGCTGTTGGATACGTTCAAGCTCGCCAAGCCTAAAGGGCTTGGCGCTGCCACCAGAGAGGGTGCGCAGCGAGGCCTCTACGCCCACGCAGACAAATGGTACGCCCGCGTCGGTGAACGCTGGTTCGAAGTCGCGCGCAACGCGCATGGCGATGTGCACATCGTCGATACGCGTCAGCCCACCCGACCTGCCGGACCCAGGCTGGCCTATACCGCCAACGGCCAGTGGGTAATCGATCTGCGCTTGCGTTTGCGCGGCGGCGGACTGGAGGAAGGTCGCCAAGCCGCGCAAGGCATTAGAAACAAGGAGGTGGCCGTATTGGCCGAGCAGATTACTGCGTTCGATTTGACGATGGAGAGCAAAGGGAGCCGTCTCGATGCAGACCGCAACAGCCTGCACGATGCCCCTGCGCAGGCACGCGAGCAAGCGCTTGCGCAGTACCTTGCCACGCTCGATTCACAGCACAACGAATATGCCGCAAACATCAAGCTGATCAAGCAGCTCAACTGCAAGCAGTCGATTCCCAACTACCGCACGGTAATGCCGGAGCGGTTGGACATGCAGTTGTTTCTGGGACAGGAGTGGCTGAGTCATAACGCTTCGGATTACCAGCAGCGGGTACTGGCGGTGCAGGCGATACTCGACGACGAACTGCGCAGCGAATCGCAGGCAGCCACCTCTGCGTTCGAACAGTTGAACGATGTCACTCAAACCATTATCGAGAAAATGGAGTCGGCTGAAGCCTGCATGGATGAACTGACCAGGCTGGGACCTGATGGTCTGGAGATAAAGCAGAAATACAACATCAGCCTGGCGCCCTACCCGCTGGATGATCTGAAGACTCTGCAGATCAGTCTCGGCCAATACACCTGCATCAAGCCCGGCGATTCCACCGCTCATGTCGAGGCGCAACAAGCGCTGGCCAGTCTGTTCGAAGATGCTGCGCTGAACGTTCAGAGTTCGCGGGACCTGAGCGCCGATGAAAGCCTCAGTGATCTGCGCATACGCATCGACGCCCTGAGCCAGGTGAGCGAACAGTTTGCTTCCGTGGACAAGCGTTTCGATGACCTGGCGAGTGAATATTCCGAACACATACACACGGAGCGACTCAAGCAGTTGCAGGCGCGCGTGGCCGCATTCAAGGAAAGCGCCGACAATCGACTCGCCGATCTGTTGCGCTACCGGCATTTACTGGTGCCGCAAGCCGGTCCGTCGAGACCTTCCACGTCATCTTCGAATCGGCAGATCATCAAGACGCGCAACAAGGGCATCCTGGTCGGCGAACGGAAAAAAAGCCTCGACGGCAAAGACACCGATCTGGTCGAAGTCAGTACAGCACTGACGAGAGTCATCGCGACATTCAAGGAGGAGTCGCCAGGTATCTGGGTCGAACAGAATGCACGGCCGGCACCGTCGCCGAAAGCCCGGCCCAACCTCAACAACAGCATCAGCGCAGGGCAGGCCTTGATCGACGGGCTGGCGGCGTTTCATCGGCGCATCGAGGCGCGCCTCAAACGCGGCTCGCGCATTCCGGTGGAAGTCGAAGAGGAATACCACAACCACGCCGCCCTGTTGCGCAAGGCCGGTGCCGCCATCGATGAAGCGTTGACGGCGAGTAACCTCACCGCTGCTCTGCATGAACCGTCCGAAACGCTCAACCACAAGCTCGACGCTGCGGCTACGACGCTGGAGGAAAAGGGCACCAGCACGCGAATCCGTCTGGTCAAGCAACAACTACCAACAGCCGCCGGGGTCGAGTGGCTCAAGGACAAGGGCGAAGTGAACATTTCGAAAACCCTGACCCGACGGCGCCTGAGGCGCCATAAGAATGACTTCCTCGACGAGTATCAGATTCGCGATGCGCATACCGACAAAATCCTCTGCTATGCGCATTTCCATTACAGCAGCGCCGACGCGCCCGATGGCGCATTTTTGCGTGGACACATGAAGACAGTTGCCCAGCACCGCCTCGGAGGCACCTCTGAAATAACCGATGTGGATAATCAGAGGCTGATCGAAATCCATCGCAGCGAAATTTCCAGTCGCAGCGCCGAAACGCTGTTCTTCACTCTCGCCAAGCCTGCCGCAGACGCGACAGCGCCGCTTTGATTGCTGGCTCTGGTACAGCAGCGAACCCCAACACCAGGCCGGCGCGCTTATCCATGGGCGTAGTCGAATCGGGGAGCCAGTAGCTGCTCAGGCCGTTGATTTCGACATCGACCTCAGCGGCCAGAGCGATCAATTGCTGCTCGCGCTCGATGTTGTCCACGGCGACGGTCAAGTGCAGCCCGGCCGGCACGGCGGGCAGTTGACCGACGCCGGCGACCGTCGGCCAGCCTTCGAGCAGGCAGTTGCGTCGGCTCAGCGCAGCCCGGCGCATGCGGCGGATATGCCGCTGGAAATGCCCGGCGGCCATGAATTCGGCCATCACCGCTTGCGTGCTGACCTCCGAGTGCCGCACATCGACGGCGCGGCGTTGCGCGAACGCCTCGACCAGCGCGGGCGGCAGCACCAGATAGCCCAGGCGCAACGCCGGAAAAGCGACCTTGCCAAACGTGCCGACGTAGAGCACACGCCCCTGACGATCAAGTGCCGCTAACGGCGCCAGCGGTGCGCCGGTGTAGCGGTACTCGCCGTCGTAATCATCCTCGACGATCCAGCCGCCGACACGCTCGGCCCAGGCGAGCAGCTCCAGACGCCGGGCCAGGCTCATCACCACGCCGGTCGGGTACTGATGAGACGGCGTCACGTAAGCCACCCGACAATCGCTGAGCTGAGCCATGGCGCTGCAATCAATGCCGTCGCTGTCTACCGCCACCCCATGCAATTTCGCCCCCGCTACAGCGAAGGCATGTCCGGCGGCGCGATAGCCCGGATTCTCGATCGCCACGCCGTCCCCAGGCTCGACCAGCAGCTGTGCACAAAGGCTGATGCCCTGCTGCGCGCCACTGGTGATCACAATTTGCTCAGCCGTGCACTGCATGCCCCGCGAACTGCGCAAATACGCAGCAATCATGCCGCGCAGCCGCGCGTCCCCGGCCGGGTCGCCGTAACACAGCTGCTGTAGATCCGGTTTGCGCCAGAAAGCCGCGTTGAGCTTGGCCCAGACCCCGAACGGAAACAGATCGAATGCAGGCACACCCACCCGAAAAGCACGCGGCGGACCGCTCGGTGGTCGCGGCAAATGATGCTTTTCAATGCGGGAAAATCCGTCGCTGTGGATAACTTTGCTGGATGGATTCACAGGTAAATCCAGCCAATTTGTGGATAAGGCTGTGGGTAAGCCTGTTGACAAGCCTGTGGATGAATTTGTGGATAGTTTTTTCCCAGGCGTGGATGCCTGAGCCAATCGCGCCACGTAAGTACCGTCGCCAACCCGCCCTTCGATAAACCCCTCGGCATACAACTGATCGTAAGCGCGCACCACGCTGTTGCGGGAAATGCCCAGCGCCGAGGCCAAATCTCGGCTGGCCGGCAATCGCGTGCCACTGGCCAGACGTCCATCGAGCACCCGCAGGCGCAGAGCCTGATAGAGCTGGCGGCTCAGGCCCTGACGGCGATCAAGCTCGATACCGGCCGGGTTGAAGGGCATCGACAAGGGTGGCAGATCAGGCATGGCGAATGGACCTATGAAATGGCTCAGCAATGGCTCTTACAACGGACCAATAGCCTGCCTAGGATGCAGGCATTCGCCAAGGAAAATCTGTCCATGTACACGCCACGCGCCTATGCCATCGAAGACTTGTCCCAACTGCACGAACTGATCCTCGCCACGCGCCTGGCCATTCTGGTCAGCCACGGCGAAAGCGGCCTGCAAGCCAGCCACGTGCCGGTGCTGTTGCATCGCGAACAGGGCGAATACGGCACGCTCTACGGCCATCTGGCCAAGGCCAATCCGCAGTGGAAGGACCTGCGGGACTGCGCCGAGGCGATGCTGATCTTCGCCGGCCCGGACGCCTACGTCAGCCCAAGCTTGTATCCGAGCAAAGCCGAGCACGGCAAGGTCGTGCCGACCTGGAACTACATCGCCGTGCACGCCTACGGTCAGGCCGAGACCTTCAGCGATGGCGGCCGCTTGCTCGACATCGTCAGCACCCTCACCGACCGTCACGAGGCAGGCCGTGCCCAGCCGTGGTCGGTGGACGATGCGCCGGCCGACTACATCGACACCATGCTCAAAGCCATCGTCGGCTTCGCCATTCCCATCGACCGCCTCGAAGGCAAACGCAAGCTCAGCCAGAACCGTAGCGCCGAAGATATCGCCGGGGTGCGCGAAGGCCTCGCCGCCAGCCCCGACGCCAACGATCAAACCCTCGCCAGCCTGATGCGCTAAGGAAATCCGCATGACTCAGATCGACATTCGCCCGGTCAGCGCCAACGACCACGCCGCTTGGCTGCCGCTATGGCAGGCGTACCTGCGCTTCTACAACACGGAACTGCCGGACGCTGTCACCCAAAGCACTTGGCAGCGTTTTCTCGACCCGAATGAACCGACCCACGCCGCCCTCGCCTGGGCTGAAGGCAAAGCGCTGGGCATGGTGCATTACATCTATCATCGCTCGAACTGGAGCATCGAGAATTCCTGCTATCTGCAGGATCTGCTGGTGGTGCCGGAAGCCCGTGGCACCGGTGTCGGTCGGCTGTTGATCGAGCATGTCTACGCTACCGCCAAGGCTGATGGTTGCTGCAAAGTCCACTGGCTGACCCATGAAACCAACGCCACCGCGATCCAGCTCTACGAGCGCATTGCCGAACGTCCGGGATTCATCCAGTTTCGTAAAGCCCTTTAAGGAGACGCGCACATGACCGCTTCACTCGCTGACTGGAAAGGCGTCCCCGCCCCCTTCGCCACCCTGCTCGAAGGCCGTTTCATCCGCTTGGAAAAGCTAGACCCGGCGCGGCATGCCGAGCAGCTTTACGCCGCCCTCGAAGGGCCCGGTGCCGATCCGAAGCTCTGGGATTACTTGCCTTACGGTCCGTTTCCCGAGCGCAGCGCGTTCAACGACTGGCTGAACAATCATGCGGCCAACAGCGACCCGTATTTCTTCAGCGTCATCGACCGCGCGACTGGTCAGGTGCAAGGCATCCTCAGCCTGATGTCGATCGTCCCGGCGCAGGGCCGCATCGAAATCGGCCACGTCACTTTCGGTGCGCCGATGCAGCGCTCGCCGAAAAGCACCGAGGCGGTGTACCTGCTGGCCAAGTATTCGTTCGAGCTGGGTTACCGGCGCCTGGAATGGAAGTGCAACAACGGCAACGCCCGCTCCAAATACGCAGCCGAGCGTCTGGGCTTCAGTTTCGAAGGGGTGTTTCGCCAGCACATGGTGGTCAAGGGGCAGAACCGCGACACCGCGTGGTATTCGATTCTGGATGCGGAATGGCCGGCGATCGGTGCGGGATTCGAGCGCTGGCTGAGCGATGAAAACCAGACGCCTGATGGCCAGGTGAAAGGCTTGGCCGAGTGCCGTAGCTGATCGTCACAAAGCCCCTGTGGGAGCGAGCCTGCTCGCGAAGGCGCTGTGTCAGTCACTGAAATATTGACTGACTGACCGCTTTCGCGAGCAGGCT
>NZ_JASCPT010000113.1:0-17437 GCF_029959775.1 Pseudomonas sp. PS01270
GCGCCACGCCGTGTTCCATGGTTTGCGCGATGACAAACCGGCCAAGGACATTACCGAGGAGCGAGCGAAGCCTGTGAAAGCTGCCAAGTCCGAAAAGACCGAAAAAAACGAAAAAACCGAAAAGACCAAAACCGCCGACAAGCAGCCGGCAAAGAAAACCGCCGCCAGCAAAAAAGCCGAGACCGCACCGTCGCAATCAGGACTGGCCGGCGGCAAGGTACGCATCACCCACCCGGATCGGGTGATCGACGCCGTCAGCGGCACGACCAAAATGCAACTGGCGCAGTACTACGCCAGTGTCGCCGAATACATCCTGCCGCAACTCAAGGATCGCCCCGTGGCGTTGGTGCGTGCGCCGGACGGTATTGCCGGCGAACTGTTCTTCCAGAAGAACGCCGATCGCCTGGCCATTCCCGGTATCACTGCTCTGGACAAAGACGTCACCGGCCAGCCAGTGATGATGATCAACAATCCCGAAGCGCTGGTCGGCGCGGTGCAAATGAGTACCGTCGAACTGCACACCTGGAACGCGACGAAGGTGGATCTGGACAAGCCCGATCGCTTCGTCCTCGACCTCGACCCGGATCCTGCGTTGCCATGGAAAAGCATGGTTGAAGCCACCGCGCTGACCCTCACCGTGCTCGATGAACTTGGGCTCAAGGCTTTCCTGAAAACCAGCGGCGGCAAAGGCATTCACCTGGTGGTGCCATTGACGCGCAAGCATGGCTGGGACGAAGTGAAGAACTTCAGCCACGCCATCGTCAGCCACATGGCCAAGTTACTGCCGGATCGTATATCAGCGGTGTCCGGGCCGAAAAACCGCGTCGGGCGGATCTTCATCGATTACCTGCGCAACGGCCTCGGCGCCACCACCATTTGCGCCTACGCCGCACGCGCGCGGGAAGGCATGCCGGTGTCGGTGCCGCTGTACCGAGAGGAAGTCGCTGAAATCAAGGGCGGTAATCACTGGAACATCTACAACGTTCACGAGCGTCTGACCGAAGTCGGTGATCAGCCTTGGGCGGACATGAAAAAAAACCGTCAGACCATCACCGCCGAGATGCGCAAACGCGTCGGCATGAAAAAGTAATCAGGTGTCGCGCAGCAGGTCGTGGGCGTTGAGCAGTTCGAAGGCGATTTGCGGGTGGTTTTCCAGGCCCTTGCGAATTGCCGCCGGGATTGCCGCGCGAGTCTTGCGACACAGGCCTGGCAGCTCGTCGATCTGAATGGCGATGCCGCGCATGGTGCGTACTTCGTTGAAACCGGGGGCAACGTCGACGCGAATGCCGAGTTGCTCGTACATACGCTGTTGCAGGCGTTTGAGGTCGTCGAGGTCTTTGAGTTGTTCCAGGCGCGCCAGAAGAATTTTTTCTTCAGCGCGAGTCAAGCGCAGAATGCGCACATCCGCGCCGGGCGTTTCCAGCAACGGATCGCGCCCGCAGATGCAGGCGCCGGGAGGGCAGGGTGAGCGCAAGGGCACGGTCGTCGTCATGGCCTCCATCATAGAGGCCGTCGGACATGTTTGCCTATGCGCACTCAGCGGCCGTCCATCGGCCGCTGCGTCCCTCGTGACTACTGCTGCACGCCTTCGTATTGCACGAGAATGGCGTTAGCCAGGTCTTCATCACTGGCGTTCAAGCCAGGGTTGGCCTGACGCACCTGTTGCAGTACCGACTCAAGATAAACCCCACGAATGGCCCCGCCGCTGGCAACGAACGCAGACACGTCGTCACGGGCCGGAATGACCATTTTGTCGTCCTTGAAGGTCGAGTACAGCGACGCGGAGACACCTGCCGAGGTGGCGACGTCACCCGCGTCAACGCGGGCCAGCGCCGAACCGACCGGCAGGCAAAGCATTAAAGAAGTAATCAGGACTAACTTGCGCATGACGTGTTCCTCCACAAGCGCTAAGCAAAAAGGGAAGGGACTACATAACCTCAGAGGTGAACGGCGCGCGGGAGTTCCGTAGGCCGCAAAAACGTAGCGGCGAGGAAACGGGCAAAACCGGCAAGGGTCTACCGCTTGCCTGTATTGCCGAGAATCGACCCATGCTCGTCAGAGTCAGCGACAACTTCGCCCAACCGGCAGATACGCGAATCGAAGCGCTTTTGCTCGCTGGATTTGTCTGCCTGACCATCGCGCTCGGCCTGTTTCCGCGCAGCCGCGTCGACTGGCTATTGGAAAATGTCCTGGCGTTGGCGCTGGTCTTGACCCTGCTGCTGGCGCATCGGCGTTTTCGCCTGTCGACGCTGTCGCTGGGGATGCTCTTCGCCTTTCTGTGCATTCATGAAGTCGGCGCGCATTACACCTATTCGCGGGTGCCGTACGATCAGTGGGGCACGCTGTTGACCGGGGTCAGCGTCAACAAAGTGCTGGGTCTTGAACGCAATCACTATGATCGGCTGGTGCACCTTAGCTATGGATTGCTGCTGGTCTGGCCGATTCGCGAATTGCTGCTGCGTCTGACGCCGTTGCGCGGCGCGTGGCTGGCGCTGTTGACCCTGAATGTAGTGCTGGCGACGTCGGCGTTGTACGAATTGATCGAATGGGTCGGCGGCGCTTACCTGGGCGACGACACTGGCCAAGCCTTCGTCGGTGCGCAGAATGATCCGTGGGATTCGCAGAAGGACATGGCCCTGGCGCTGTTCGGCGCCGGGCTGTCCTTGCTGGTATTGACGCGCTGGCGCCGAGCGCCGCGGTGAGGGATCAGATCACCCCACAGGCCATGCGATCACCGCCACCGCCCAGAGGCTTGGGCATGTCGGAATGGTTATCGCCGCCGGCGTGAATCATCAGGGCGTGGCCCTTGATCTCGGCGATCTTCTTCAGGCGCGGCGCCAGCACCGGGTAGTTGGCGACACCATCAGCCGTCACATACACCGCCGGCAGATCGCCCAGATGCCCATCGGCGTAAGGGCCAAGGTGCTTGCCGGTTTTCGCCGGATCGAAGTGTCCGCCAGCCGCCAGTGCGGCGCCTTTCACGCCATCCTTCGTGCCCGCTTCGCAGCTGCCGTTTTCATGGACATGGAAACCGTGAATGCCGGCCGGCAACGATTTCAGGTCGGGTGTGAACAGCAGGCCATATGGCGTCTCGCTGACTGTTACCGAGCCGATCGCCTGCGGCGCGCCGTCGGCGCTGACCAGATTGATTGCGACTTTCTCCGTTGCTGCCTGTGCGGTGCCGATTGCCAACGTGCCGAGCAGACCAAACCACAGTGCGCGTTTCATAAGCGTTTCCTTCAGCTGCATGAATGTTCGAAGCGCTGGATTGATAGCCTGCCGGGGTTAACCGGCGATGAAGGCATTATCCAGCGGCGCTGCAATGTGTGACCGGGTTCGCGTTTGAAAAGTTTTGCCGGATTCAAGTCGCCGCTGACATCAGCCGATACGCTCTGTGTCGGCAGTTCCCTGCACATAGGCTTAACTGAAATCCGACAAGCGCAATCCAGCGTGCCCACGGGAGATTCCACGGTGTCGATCAAACTGCGTTTGGTGTTGCTGATTGCGACCAGCCTGCTGACGGCGCTGATCGTGAGTCTGGTCAGCTACGTGGGCAATCTGCGGATGGCCACGGCGGTCGGCGATAACACGGTGAGCATGAGCGCGCTGCGCAATCACATGGAAGCGGACATGATGCACGACGCCCTGCGCGCCGATGTCTATTCGGCGATGCTGGTCGGCCTGGGCAAAAGCACCGCCACCGCCACCGAAGTGCGCGATTCGCTGGCCGAGCATGCCGGGCATTTTCGTGAAGTGCTGAATGACAACCTGAAGCTGCCGATCAACCCGGAATTGCGCACGGCGCTGGAGCAGATCAAGCCGAGCCTCGATACCTACATCAAATCCGCCGAGCAGATCGTCGGCGTGGCGCTGGGCAATCCGGATGCCGCCCAGCAACAGCTTGGCACGTTCAATACCGCGTTCAGCCAGCTCGAAGAACAGATGGCGGCGCTCAGCGAGTTGATCGAAAGCAACACCCGACAGACCAGCGAAGGCACCGAAGCAGCCATTCGCAATGCCAATCTGGCCCTTGGTGTGGTGCTGATCGCCAGCCTGTTGTTGCTGCTGGTCCAGGGCCGCTGGGTGATGCGCAGCATCCTCGGGCCGCTGCAGTCCGCCAGCCGCATCGCCGAAAGCATTGCCCATGGCAATCTCAGCGAACCGATTATCGAGCCCGCCGGCAAGGACGAAGCCAGCGTTTTGATCCGCACTTTGGCGACCATGCAGCGGGATCTGCGCAACATGATCGACGTGGTCCGGCGCAACGCTCACGGCGTCAGTGGCATGAGCGAGCAGCTCAGCCAGGGCTGCCATCAGGTCGCCGACAGCAGCCAGCAGCAAAGCGTTGCCGCCGGCACCATGGCGGCCGCCGCCAGCCAGATGACTGCGAGCATCGAAGAGATCACCCGCCACGCCGAACGTGCCCTGAGCATGGCCAATCAGGCCGAAAACCTGGCCAAGGAGGGTGGCGGGGTGATTCATCAAGTGGTCAGCGACATGGACGACATCGCCCGCTCGGCACAGCAGTCGGCGCAGGTGATCCGCACGCTGGATCAGGAATCCGAGGCAATCTTCAACATCATTCAGGTGATCAAGAGCATCGCCGACCAGACCAACCTGCTGGCGCTCAACGCCGCGATCGAGGCAGCGCGGGCGGGTGAACAGGGCCGTGGTTTTGCCGTGGTCGCCGATGAAGTGCGCAGTCTGGCCGCACGCACCAGCGCCTCGACCCAGGAAATCGCCGCCATGGTCGCGCGCATCCAGAGCAGCACGCGCGAGGCGGTCACCAGCATGGAGGCCGGCGTGGCGCAGGTCGACAAGGGCATGGCGGTGACGGCGGAAGTCGAGCGGGCGATTCGCGAGATCCTCGATGCGACGCTCAGCACCACGCAACTGGTGAATGACATAACCCGCACGATTGGCGAACAGAGTATGGCCAGCAACGAAATCGCCCATCAGGTGGAAATGATTGCGGGGATGAGCGAGGGCAATAGCCGGGTGATCGGGCAGACGGCGACGACTACCGATGAATTATCGAATCTGGCGGGACAGTTGGCGCAGTCGGTGGATCGGTTTCGGTTGTGATAGCGGTAGGACTGGTGTCTATCAGGGCCTTATCGCTGGCAAGCCAGCTCCCACAGGGTCTGATGTCGTGAATGCAACGGTGTGTACACCATCATCCACTGTGGGAGCGGGCTTGCCCGCGATGAGGCCAGCTCGGGCTACACTGAATCAGGCCAATGTGCCCTCAATCAAAACCTGAACGCCTGCCGCCCCACCAACAACCATTTCCCGCCCTGTTTCTGCCAGATCTGGAAATTTTCGATCTCGGTCGGAATCACCTCGGTCCCTTTCAACGCCTGTGCGGAGAAGTGGTGGCGCACTAATGCGGTATCGCCGGACATCGTGATGGTCTGCTTTTGCATCTCCAGGGTCTTGAATGCGCTGCGGCCGGTTTCGATGTCGGCGATGAATTCCTGCTTGCCCTGAATCTTGCCGCTGGAGTGGCCGTAGGTCAGGTTCGGCGCGGTCAGAGCGTTCAACTCGGCGATGTCTTTATGCAGCATCGCCTGAGTCAGGTGATCAACTGCTTGGGCGACTTCTCTTTCCGCCGGGGCAGGGGCGGCCATGGCGCAGGCGCTGAAGGCGCAGAAGAAACCGATGAGTAGGCGGGATTTGGTCATGTTGTTTCCTTGTTGTTATTGGGTTGGGATGACTGGCTTTGTTCGTCAGTCATCGTACAACTTAGCAGGTTATTTTCTGCATGAACAACGAGCCGTTGGCGCTGATTTATCAAGTTGCGATGCGTATCGCGCAAAAAACTTTGCAGGGCAATGCCTGATCGCAGTCATGTTTGGTTGCCGATGGCCGATAAGTCTCTGAGCGGAAAAAGACTTTCAAGTCGGGAACAGACGCGCGGGTTCGCCCTGACGTGATATTCTCCGCGCCAAATTTGCTTTGACCTAATTCGGTTGGCTGGCCTTTCGGGCGGGCCGACGGGATCCCTGTCGCTCAAGCAGCTGAAGCCAATAACGATAAGAAGTCAGTTCAGAAGGGACATTAACTGAGGTCGATGCCACATATCGGCCTTGTGTGCCCACCCGTCAATATTGAAGTGTGCCGGATTGCGCGACGCCAGCCTGAGCGTCAGCAAAGCGCAACGCAGACTGATAACAACGACGGGCGGAAGGCGTTTTATCATAGGTGCAACAGATGTTTAAGAAAGTGAACACAGCCTTGCTCGGTCTGGCTCTGGCGATGGGGATGTCGTCTGCCAATGCTGCCGAAGCCAAGAAAGTTGACGTCCTGCTGATCGGCGGCGGCATCATGAGCACCACCCTGGGTGTGTGGATCAATGAGCTGGAACCGACCTGGTCGATGGAAATGGTCGAGCGCCTCGATGGCGTCGCCCTGGAAAGCTCCAACGGCTGGAACAACGCCGGTACCGGTCACTCGGCTCTTGCCGAGCTGAACTACACCCCGGAAGACGACAAGGGCAACGTAACGATCCCGAAAGCTGTCGAGATCAACGAAGCGTTCCAGGTTTCCCGTCAATTCTGGGCCTGGCAGGTTCAGCAGGGCGTGCTGAAGAACCCGCGCTCGTTCATCAACACCACACCGCACATGAGCTTCGTGTGGGGCGATGACAACATCAAGTTCCTGAAAAAGCGCTACGAAGCCCTGCAGGCGAGCCCCCTGTTCGCCGGTATGCAGTACTCCGAAGACCCGGCGGTGATCAAGAAGTGGGTACCGCTGATGATGGAAGGGCGTGACCCGAACCAGAAAATCGCGGCTACCTGGAGCCCGCTGGGTACGGACATGAACTTCGGCGAAATCACCCGCCAGTTCGCCGCTCACCTGCAAACCAAACCAAACTTCGATCTGAAACTGTCGAGCGAAGTCGAAGACATCACCAAGAACGCCGACGGCACCTGGCGTGTCAGCTACAAAAACCTCAAAGACGGCAGCAAGACCGAAACCGACGCCAAGTTCGTGTTCATCGGCGCCGGCGGCGGTGCCCTGCACCTGCTGCAGAAGTCGGGCATTCCAGAAGCCAAGGAATACGCAGGCTTCCCGGTTGGCGGCTCGTTCCTGGTGACCGAGAACCCGACGATTGCCGAGCAACACCTGGCCAAGGCCTACGGCAAGGCTTCGGTTGGCGCGCCACCGATGTCGGTTCCGCACCTGGACACCCGTGTTCTGGATGGCAAGCGCGTCATTCTGTTTGGCCCGTTCGCGACCTTCAGCACCAAGTTCCTCAAGGAAGGTTCGTACTTCGACTTGCTGACCAGCACCACCACCCACAACATCTGGCCAATGACCAAGGTCGGCATCAAGGAATACCCGCTGGTCGAGTACCTTGCCGGTCAGTTGATGCTGTCGGATGAAGACCGTCTGAACGCGCTGAAGGAATACTTCCCGAACGCCAAAGCCGAAGACTGGCGCCTGTGGCAAGCCGGCCAGCGCGTGCAAATCATCAAGCGTGATGAAGCCGCTGGCGGCGTGCTGAAACTGGGCACCGAGATCGTTGCTTCGCAAGACGGCTCGATCGCCGGCCTGCTGGGCGCATCGCCAGGCGCGTCGACCGCTGCACCGATCATGCTGAGCGTGCTGCAGAAAGTCTTCAAAGACAAAGTCGCAACCCCTGAGTGGCAGACCAAGCTGCACCAGATCGTGCCGAGCTATGGCACTCAGCTGAACAGCGATCCTGCCAAAGTGGCTGCAGAGTGGGCTTACACCGCGAAAATCCTCGAACTGCCGACGCCTCCAGCGATCGGTCAGGTAGCTGCTCCGGCGGCACCTGCGGCTGACAAAGCCGTAGCGCCGAAGGAAAACGCTGCACGTGACATGGCTCTGTAAGCAGAACCCTGACACACAAAACCCACTGAACCGGCGACGGTCAGTGGGTTTTTTTATGCAGGGTGGATTCAGGCTTTTGCAGACGCGAGATAAGCACCGAGTCGCCGACCCATTTCTTCGCCCAGTGCCTGCAACCCGCTCAGCGGCCGCACCATAACTTCGAACTCGACAATCTTGCCGTGTTCATCGAAGCGAATCATGTCAATGCCCTTGAGTTCCTTGCTGCCAACTCTGGCGCTGAATTCGAGAATCACATTCAGGCCATCCGCCGTCGCCAATTCGCGGTGATAGACGAAATCTTCGAAGACTTCGAACACGGTGTTGAGGATCATCGCCACCACCGGCGCGCCGGGGTAGGGCGTGTGGGCCATGGGCGAGCGGAACACAGCTTGCGGATCGAGCAGTTCGGGCAGGGCTTTGAGATTGCCGCTGCGGATCATCTCGTGCCAGCGCTCGAGGGACGCGGCGACGTTGGGCTGCAAGGCGAGGTCGGGCATGGTCACTCCGGTTTTTCTTGTTGTCGGTCGGCAATGACTGTAGATCAACCGCGCCGAAAGTGGATCCTCAAGTCTCAGCCTGAATACCGCTTCATGCCCGAAGCGGATCAGATGCGCATCTGATCCGTATTTTTCTGTTTCATCTGCCTCTGTATTCAGTACAGCCACAGGCTCAGAATGCCCCGGCAGTGCGGCCAGTCACCCTCCGACCTCATCCCGCAGCGTCCGGTGTACCGCACACCCAGCCTCAAGGAGCGCAACATGTACAAGATGGCGATTTTTCTCGGCGGCTTTCTGACCTTGACCATTCTGATCGGCGTGCTGGCGACGATCTCTCCAGTCTGATCCGCACGCAGCTTTTTCGAACTCTGCCGTTCTCCTGCTTTCAGTTGCAGAACAGGGCCAGCACGCGCCCGTCACTGAAAGTTCGAGGAGTGAAACATGCGTACAACAACCTCACAGGGACGTTGGGTTCCTATCGGTTTGATGGTCGCCGCGTTGACCGGTTGCGCCATGAGCAACACCGATTCGCCGGTGCAGACACCCGGCCAGGCCAAGGCCTCCGACACCGAGATGCTCGAAGTCGGCGCGCAGTGGTTGCAGGACAAGCCGCCAATTCGGGCGTTGAACATGTACCTCGATGGTTTCCATTTTTACAACGGTCATCCCGGCGTGCAGATGGAAGCACACCATTACTGCTCGGCGCTCAACGAAGAAGTGTTCCAGTGCGTGATCTACGACGGCAACACGGCTGAAGCGAAGTTGATGGGCGTGGAATACATCATCAGTCAGCGCCTGTTCACGCAATTGCCGGCGAAAGAAAAAGCCCTGTGGCACAGCCACGCTCACGAAGTCAGTTCTGGCCAGTTGGTCGCGCCGGGCATCCCGCAAGTGGCAGAAACGCGCTTGATGGAAAAGCTCGCCAATACCTACGGCAAGACCTGGCACACCTGGCATACCGATCAGGACAAGCAACTGCCGCTGGGCGTGCCGCAGTTGATGATGGGCTTTACCGCTGACGGTCAGGCCGATGCACAAATGGTCCGCCAGCGCGATCAGCGTCTGGGCATTGATAGCGCGGAGAAGAAAAAGGCTCGTGCCGGGATCAAACCGGCGCCTGTCGCAACGGGGGCTGATGCGTGGCAGAAGGGTAATGTCATCCAGCTCAACGACCCGACCGGCCATCAACACGTCATGCCGCGCCCGGCTACGCCAAGTGATGAGAATGCGCGAAGCGGCAGCCTGCCATAGCCTCAAGCACTCACTCATGTGGGAGCGAGCTTGCTCGCGAAGGCAGTGTGCCAGCCATGGAAGAATTGGCTGACTCGGCGCTTTCGTGAGCAAGCTCACTCCCACAGGGTTCGGTGTTGGACCAGAGTCCTGGCAACTGCAGAAATCCCATGTGGGAGTGAGCCTGCTCGCTAAACCTTTCAGCGATTCAACACATCCCCCATCCACCGCAAATACTCCCCCCGCTCGGATATCGAGTTGTGCCCCGAATCCGGCACCACCTTCAGCGTCGCCACGCCCGCGGGAAAACTCTCGAACAAGCGCTGCGTGCTGCTGCGCCCAATCACTTCGTCATCACCGGCCGCCAAGAGCAACGTCGGTGCGCGAATATGCGCCGCGTATTTGCCCGATTCGAAACGATCCTTGAGCAACCACTTCACCGGCACCCACGGGTATTGCCTTGCGGCGATTTCCTCGAGGCTGTTGAACGGGGTCACCAGAATCAGATTCTGCACCGGCCGCTGACTGGCCAGGCGCACCGCCACCCCCGAACCGAGGCTGCGTCCGATGACTGCAATCTGCGGGTGGCTGGCATAGACCTGATCGAACAGCGCCAGCGCATCTTCGGCAATCGCGGCTTCCGATGGCGAGCCAGTGCTGTCAGCAAAACCCCGGTAATGCAGGAAATACAGCGCGTAGCCAGGAAACGCCTCAGTGAATTCCGGCAGATTTCGCGATACGTCCTCGGCATTGCCGCCGAAATAAATCAGTGCGCGCGTTCCGCTGCGCTCTCGAGTTGTCACCCAGACCTCGGCATCCGGCATCGACAGTTTCATTCGCGAGTCCGCTGTAACCACGGCGGCAGGCTGGGGAAACCAGATCAGCGAGCGCTGAAACACGAACAGCGCGGCGCACAGCACCAGGTACACGGCAATGATGAAAACGACGAGTGACATCAGGGTTCGGGACATTCGGCTACTTTTAACGGGGAGAGAGGTTGGCTGTGGCAGTGTAGTTCAGCGCCTGCGCCTGACAGCTTGCGCACACACCATGCAACAGATCCGCGCAGCAGGAGGACACGCATGCGCCACACTGAGGGTTACTCACGTCGCCGCTTGCTCACGCTGGCTGCCCAAGCTGCGGCGCTGCTCACCATTGATCGGGCGTTGGCCGGCAGCGTAGCGCCGACCGCCACTGCGCCGCCCACGGCAGGAGACCAGACCATGCAGACCCGCGCCATCCCTTCCAGCTCCGAGGCACTGCCCATGGTCGGGTTGGGCACCTATCGCGGTTTCGACGTCGCGCCTGGCGATCCGGTTTACCGGCAATTGCCCGCCGTCCTCGAGGCGCTGTTCAGGAAGGGCGGCACGCTGATCGACAGCTCACCCATGTACGGCCGCGCCGAGCAAACCACCGGTGAACTGCTGTCGATCCACGAACCGCGCTCGCCGGCGTTTCTCGCCACCAAGGTGTGGACGCGCGGGCGCAAGGAGGGCATCACGCAGATGGAGCAGTCGTTCAGACTGCTGCAAACCGAGCGCATCGACCTGATGCAGATTCACAACCTGCTCGACTGGCAAACCCACTTGCCGACGCTGCGCGAATGGCAGGAGCAGGGGCGGATTCGCTACATCGGCATCACCCATTACACCTCGTCGGCCTATGACGATGTCGAGGCCGTGCTGAAAGCCGAGAAGCTGGATTTTCTGCAGATCAACTACGCTCTGGATGATCGTGCGGTCGAGAAACGCATCCTGCCGCTGTGCCGCGAGCGTGGGGTCGCGGTGATTTGTAATCGGCCGTTTGGCGGCGGTGATTTGCTCGCCCGGCTCAAGGGCAAGCCGCTGCCGGCCTGGGTCTCGGATGTACAGGTCAACAGCTGGCCGCAACTGGCACTGAAATTTCTCTTGGCGCACCCGGCGGTGACCTGTGTGATTCCCGGCACCAGCAATCCGCGCAACATGGCTGACAACGCCGGAGCCGGTTTTGGGCCGATGCTGACCGATGCGCAGCGGCATCAGTTGATTGCGTTGCTGGGCTGAGCCGGGTCAACTGCGATAGCGCAACGCCTCCAGCAACAACGCAAACGCCGGCGCTGCCTGGCGTCGGCTCGGGTAGTACAGGTGATAACCGGAAAATGTCGGGCACCAGTCTCCCAGCACCTGGACCAGGCGACCGTCCGCCAGAAAGGGCGCGACGACGTTTTCCGGGATGTAGCTCAGCCCGAAACCGTCCAGCGCGGCGTCGAGCAATGGGTACACGCCATTCAGGGTGACCTGCCCGGCAACGCGCACCTTCAGACTTTCACCGTCCTTTTCGAACTCCCACGAATACAGTCCGCCATTGGTTGGCAGGCGCAGGTTGTTACAGGCGTGGTCGGTCAGGTCGCGCGGGGTTTGCGGCGCAGGGCGCCGGGCGAAATAGGCGGGGGAGCCGACCACCGCCATGCGCATGTCCGGACCGATACGGGTGGCGATCATGCCTTGGGCGACGTCCTCGCCCAGGCGCACACCGGCATCGAAGCCCTGGCCGGCGATGTCGACGAAACCATAGTCACAGCAAACCTCGACGGACACATCCGGGTATTGCGGCAGGAAATCCTGCAACACCGGACGCAGGATCCAGTTCAGCGAATGGTCGGTGGCGCTGATGCGGATCTTGCCCGCCGGGGTTTCACGCAGGTTGCTCAGGGCGGCCAGTTCCACCTCGATCTCCTCGAAGCGCGGGCCGATGGTTTGCAGCAAGTGTTCGCCGGCCTCGGTCGGCGACACGCTGCGCGTGGTGCGGGTCAGCAGGCGCAGGCCGAGTCGCGCCTCGAGGCTGCGAATGGTGTGGCTGAGCGCCGATTGCGACACGCCGAGTTTGGCCGCAGCCTTGGTGAAACTGCGTTCACGGGCGACGGCGAGAAAGGCGAGCAGGTCGGTGGCGTTTTCCCGAAGCATTGATGACTGTCCTGCATAAGTTTTTTCGGATTCTAGTCGATTATCCAAAGAGTGCGGATCGCTACAGTGGTTGCATCATTTATTGGAGGAAATGCCATGAACCCGATTGCTGCTTCCGCACTGACGCTCTCGCTGCTGGCTGGTGAGGTGCAAGCCACCGAAAATCCGCGTGTCACGGTCACACCGAATGGCTCGCAACCTTCGGCCAAAGGCCCGGCTGACTGGTTTACCGGCACGGTGCGGGTGGATGCGCCGTTCAAGGGTACCGACGAGGCGCGGGTCAGTGGTGCGACCGTGACGTTCGAGCCGGGCGCACGCACTGCATGGCATACCCATCCGCTGGGGCAGACATTGATCGTCACCTCGGGGGCAGGCTTCGTGCAGGAGTGGGGGCAGCCAGTGCGGGAAATCCGGCCGGGCGATACCGTGTGGATTGCTCCGGGCGCCAAGCATTGGCACGGGGCAACGCCGACGACGGCGATGAGTCACATCGCGATTGCCGAAGTGCTGGATGGCAAGGTGGTGGACTGGATGGAGCAGGTCGGTGATGAGCAATATCCGAAGACCGAGTGAAACCGTTCCCCTCACCCCAGCCCTCTCCCGAGGGAGAGGGAGCCGATTGGGGGATGCTCGAGACGTTCGGCATTCTGCAAACGTGGTGGTGAATCCACTCGACCCCTAGCACCCCATGCAGGTGCGCTACCAGCATGCGACTCACCCCAGGCGTCTTCCGGGGGAGTGGGAGCCGACCGAGGTGTCTTGCGATGTGCATCGACCTGAACTTGCCGTTGCGATTATGGATACACATAAAGACTTTCACGTCGCTGCACATCCTGAATATACCCGGATCGGTCCCCTCTCCCTTTGGGAGAGGGCTAGGCGGGCGGCGTTCCGATGAGGGGCTTTTCGCTTCAGATCATCTCCGGCAACGAATCAAGAATCTTGTCCAGCGTAATCGGATACTCCCGCACCCTCGCGCCGGTGGCGTTGTAGATTGCATTCGCCACCGCCGCACTCACGCCGCAAATCCCCAATTCACCCACGCCCTTGGCCTTCATCGGCGACGAAATCGGGTCGGTTTCTTCGAGGAAGATCACTTCCTGATGCGGAATGTCGGCGTGCACCGGCACTTCGTATCCGGCCAGGTCATGGTTGACGAAAAAGCCCAGACGCTTATCCACCGCCAGTTCTTCCATCAACGCCGCGCCGACGCCCATGGTCATAGCGCCGATGACCTGACTGCGCGCCGACGTCGGGTTGAGAATTCGCCCCGCAGCGCAAACCGCCAACATGCGCCGTACGCGAACTTCGCCAGTGGCGGCATCGACGGCGACTTCGACGAAGTGCGCGCCGAAGGTCGATTGCTGATATTTCTCGGCCAGATCACCGAACTCGATGCTGTCCTCGCCGACCAGCGCGCCGCCTTCAGCCGCGTTGCGCAGCGGCAGGCTCTTGCTGCCGACCCGCACCTGTCCATCGGCGAACTCCGCCTGATCCGCCGCCAGCCCGAGCTTGGCCGCCACCGCTTCGCGCAATTTCACGCACGCAGCGTAGACCCCGGCGGTCGAGCAGTTGCCGCCGAACTGGCCACCGGAACCGGCCGAGACCGGGAAGTCCGAATCGCCCAGACGCACCACCACATCATTGAGACCAACGCCCATCATCTCGGCAGCGGTCTGCGCGATGATCGTGTAGCTGCCGGTGCCGATATCGGTCATGTCCGTTTCTACAACGACCTTGCCGTCACGCTCCAGGCGCACGCGGGCGCCGGATTTGACCAGCAGGTTGTTGCGAAACGCCGCCGCCACGCCCATGCCGATCAGCCACCGGCCTTCACGACGGGTGCCTGGTTGCGCCTTACGCTGATCCCAGCCGAATTTCTCGGCGCCGATCTGCAGGCATTTGACCAGTTGGCGTTGGGAGAACGGCCGCTCGGTTTTCACCGGGTCGACTTGAGTGTCGTTAGCGATGCGGAACAGCACCGGGTCCATCTTCAGCTGTTCGGCCATTTCGTCCATGGCGATTTCCAGCACCATCAGCCCCGGCGCTTCACCCGGCGCGCGCATGGCATTGCCTTCGGGCAGGTCGAGCGGGGCGAGGCGCATGCTGACGCGGCGGTTTTCTGCGGCGTAGAGCAACTGGCTCGGTTGCGCGGCCAGTTCGACCTTGCCGTCAGCGAGGTTGCCTGACCAGCCTTCATGGGCGATGGCGGTCAGCTTGCCGTCCGCCGTTGCGCCCATGCGGATGCGCTGAATCGTAGCCGGGCGATGGGTGGTGTTATTGGCCATTTGCGGGCGGGCGAGGGCGACTTTCACCGGCCGCCCCGCCATGCGCGCGCCGAGAGCGGCGAGAATCACGTCGGCGCGGATGAATAGTTTGCCGCCGAAACCACCGCCGATGTACGGCGAGACCAATCGGACTTTTTCCTTCGGCAGGCCGAGGGTTTTCGCAATGTCACCGACACTCCAGGCGACCATCTGGTTCGACGTCCACACGGTCAGCTGATCGCCTTTCCACGCGGCCAGTGTGGCGTGCGGTTCCATCATCGCGTGGGACTGGTCTGGCGTGGTGTAGGTCTGATCGAACTGCACCGGCGCGGCGGTGAAGGCCTTGTCGAAGTCGCCGTGATTGACGTCCGGCAGCTCGTCTTTCGGCTCGACGCCGAGGTCTTTGACGCTGGCCAGATCGAACTTGCCTTCGCTGGTCTCGTAATCGACCCTGACCAGTTGCGCGGCGGCGCGGGCCTGTTCGAAGGTTTCGGCAACCACCAATGCAACGGCTTGCTGGTAGTGCTGCACTTCGGGACCAGCGAGCAGATGCGCGGCGTTGTAATCACCTTTATCGAGCTTGCCGGCGTTCTCGGCAGTGACGATTGCGAGTACGCCGGGTGCGGCTTTGGCCTCGTCGAGATGAATGGCTTTGATCCGGCCTTTGGCGATCGCCGAATCGACCATGAAACCGTAGGCCTGATTGGCTGCCGCCTCATGTTGCTCGTAAGCGTAAGTGGCTTGGCCGCTGGTTTTCAACGGGCCTTCGATGCGCTCGGTGGGCTGGCCGACGACCTTCAGGCGGTCGATGGGATTGGTGGTGGCGGGCGTGTCGAATTTCATGCGGTTTCCCTCGCTTGCGCCAACACCGAAGCCAGCGTGCGCTCGACCAGTGTCAGTTTGAATTGGTTGTCATCGGTGGGTGTCGCGCCCTCAAGCAGGCGTTCGCTGACTGCTTTGGCGCCCTTGGGCAGCAGCGCTTCAGCGGCTTCGACCCGCCACGGTTTCGGCGCAACGCCGCCGACGGCCACGCGGCCGGTGCCGTCCTTTTGCAGGATCAGACCGACTGAAACAAGGGCAAACGCGTAAGACGAGCGATCGCGGACCTTGTGATAAATGTGCGTGCCGCCGACCGGTGCCGGCAGGGTCACGGCGGTAATGAATTCACCGGGCGTGAGACTGGTTTCGATGTGCGGCGTGTTGCCCGGCAATTGGTGGAAATCCGCCATGGGAATGCTGCGCGTGCTGCCGTCAGGCTTGACCGTTTCGATCTGCGCATCGAGTGCGCGCATGGCGATGGCCATGTCGCTCGGGTGGGTGGCGATGCAAGCGTCGCTGACGCCGATGATTCCGAGTTGCCGAGTCACGCCACCGATCGCCGCGCAGCCACTGCCGGGGTTGCGTTTGTTGCAGGCCTGGTGGGTGTCGTAAAAGTACGGGCAGCGGGTGCGTTGCAGCAGGTTGCCGGCGGTGGTCGCCATGTTGCGCAACTGCCCGGAAGCCCCGGCGAGCAAGGCGCGGGAGAGCAGGGCGTAGTCCTTGCGCACGCGCGCGTCGGCGGCCAGATCGGTGTTGCGTACCAGCGCACCGATGCGCAGTCCGCCTTCGGGCGTGGCTTCGATCTGGTCCAGGCCGAGGTGGTTGATGTCGATCAGGTGTACCGGGGTTTCGATGTCGAGTTTCATCAGGTCGAGCAGGTTGGTGCCGCCGGCGATGAACTTGGCGCCTTCGACTTGCGCAGCCTGGGAAGCGGCTGCGGCAGGTGAGTCGGCGCGGCTGTAATTGAAGGCTCTCATACCGGCACCTCCGCGACTTCAGTGATGGCTTCGATGATGTTCGAGTAAGCGCCGCAGCGGCAGATATTGCCGCTCATGCGCTCCTGCAGTTCGGCGGCGATCAGCTTCGGCGGCTCGGTCAGGCTCGGGCTGACGTGGCTGGGAATGCCGTCGCGGATTTCCTTGAGCACGGCGACCGCCGAGCAGATCTGCCCAGGGGTGCAATAGCCGCACTGGTAACCGTCGTGCTTGATGAACGCGGCCTGCATCGGGTGCAGCTTGTCCGGCATGCCAAGGCCTTCGATCGTGGTCACCTCACTGCCGTCGTGCATCACCGCCAGGGTCAGGCAGGAGTTGATCCGCCGACCGTCGGCGATCACCGTGCAGGCGCCGCACTGGCCGTGATCGCAGCCTTTCTTGGTACCGGTCAGGTGCAGGTGTTCGCGCAGGGCGTCGAGCAGGGTAGTGCGGGTGTCTACTTCGAGGGTTTGCGGTTTACCGTTGACTTGCAGGGTCACTTGACTCATGGCCGGTTGCTCCAGACTGGCCGCGTAGGCCTTGAGGCTGATAAAGGGGGGCATGGCGAACGCCGTCGCGGTTACGGCGCCGAGGATCATGAAATTGCGTCGGGAAATCGGCATGGTTCGATTCCTTTTCTCTCATCGGGCGGCAGGATTGCAAAAGGCCCAAACGGGCGCGCCGGCATGCATGCCAGTCTCGTAAAAGGAGTGACCGCAGCGGGAGGGAAAAGGTTTTGTCGGATTTGCGTCTAAGAGTTATGTGCTGGGCTCATCAATAGACCCGTGGGAGCGAGCCTGCTCGCGAAAGCGCCGGGCCAGACCCAGCCGCTGCTGGATGTGCCGACC
>NZ_JASCPT010000114.1:0-17144 GCF_029959775.1 Pseudomonas sp. PS01270
GCCGAAGGCTGCGATCTTTTGATCTGCTTGTGAAAGATCAACAGACCAAGATCAAAAGATCGCAGCCTTCGGCAGCTCCTACATTGGGATCGTGTGGGTTTAAGGTCTGTCCCAATAGGGAATCTCGCCAAAGCACTCGACAAAAAAATCAATCACCGTCCTCACCTTCACCGACAACCGTCGGCTCCCCGGCCACAGCACGGCGATCTGCTGCGGTTCCAGACTGTTCGACACCTGATACTCCCTCAGCACCGGCACCAGCGTGCCTGCGCGTACCGCTTCGCCAATCAGCCACGATGGAAACATCACCAGCCCGAGGCCTTGCTGGGCGGCCTGGGTCAGGGTGTCGGCGTGGTTGCCGGTGATCGGGCCTTTGACGGTGTACGGCGTCCAGTCCTCGCCATCACGGCGGAAAAACCAGCGCTGCTGACCGGCCGCGCCTTTGTAGGCCAGGCACTGATGCTGCGCGAGTTCGTCCGGGTGCTGCGGCGTGCCATGGCGTTTGAGGTAGGCCGGGCTGGCCGCGACCTGAAAACGGTGCGGCGCCACAATGCGCGCCTGCATGCTTGAATCGTGCAGCGCGCCGATGCGAAACAGCAGGTCGGCGCCTTCCTGTAGCGGGTCGACGTAATGGTCGGTTTGCTGGATATCCAGTTGCAGCTTCGGATAGCGCGCGCAGAGCTCGCCCAGCCAGGGCGTCAGATGGCGCTGGCCGAACACCACCGGGGCGTTGATGCGCACCAGTCCGGTGGGTTCGCTTTGCTGTTCCTGCAACGCCTGTTCGGCTTCCTCCAGTTGCACCAATAGCAGCCGCGCATGGTGGCCGAGCGTGCGTCCGGCTTCGGTCGGGGTGACGGCGCGAGTGTGGCGGTAGAGCAATTGCTGGTTCAGCGCCTGTTCCATCAATTGGATCTGCCGCGAAATGGAGGAGGGCGCGACCCCTTCGCGGCGGGCGACTTCGGAGAAACTGCCGTGGTCGAGGACCGCCACAAACAGCCTTAACGCTTTGAATCCGAGTTCGTTGAGCCCGTGCATGACGTGTCTCGCTGTGCGTGTTGCGCAAAAGTGTTGTCCGGATGCTCCCATTTATCGCACAGCGGCGCCAGCCGATAATCCGCGCCATTGTTTTTGAGCGTGGAAGGTTATGTATGCAGACGTTGGATGAAGGGGTGGTTGCTGCACCGGTGAAAAGATCGGTGTTGCGTCTGCTGTTGCTGCCGCTGGTGATTCTCGCTGGCATGGGCTTGTCGGTCGAGGCTGGTTTGCTCGGGCCGCTGGGTGAGCAGGTCGGGCATTTGTGGGCGACGTTGAGCATCTTCGGCGTGGGTTCGGCGATCCTGTTTTTGCTCTTGCTGTTTGCCGGTCCGCAAAAAGGTCCGGCGCTGACCGAACTGCCGCGCTGGCAGTTGATTGGCGGTTTTCTCGGGCCGATCTACGTGGTGGTGCTGACGCTGGCGACGCCGCATATCGGCATTGCCATGACGATGATTGCGATTTTGTCCGGTCAGGTCGGCAAGAGTGTGCTGATCGACCATTTCGGCTGGTTTGGCGCGACGCGCAAGAAGGTCAACGGCGAGCGCTGGCTGGCGTTGGGCTTGATTGTGGTGGCTTTGGTTCTGATTGCGCGGGGGTGAGTGATGGGTCTGGTGATTTTGTTGGCGGTGGTGGTGTTGGCCGGTGCGGTGTTGAGTGTGCAGGCTGCGATCAATGGACGTCTGGGTGAAACGGTGGGGGTGCTGCGTAGCAGTCTGCTGACCTTTGCGGTGGGCGCGGTGGTGACCGGGTTGTTGATTCTGTTTTTCGAGCCGGCGCAGGCGGTGAGTCTGCTTGAGGTGCCGAAATGGCAGTTGACCGGGGCGCTGTTCGGCGTGGTGTACATGATGGTGATGGTTGGCGCGGTGCCGGTGGTCGGGACGGCTGTGGCGACGGTGGCGGTGATTGTCGGGCAGTTGGGCATGGGGATGTTGATCGATAATTTTGGCTGGTTGGGGAATCCGGCGATCGGCTTGTCTCCGAGCCGGATGCTGGCGATGGTCTGTTTGGCGGTGGCTTTGGTGTTTATGTATCGGAGTTCGCGGCAGGCGCAGTGATTTTATTTGTTTGACTGGGTACATATCCGTTGCTGCGGGTGTTGCTGATTACGGTTCCGCTCTTACAGCGGGTCACTTTTTTCAGACGCCAAAAAGTAACCAAAAGGCTTGGCCCCGGCGTTCGGTCCGCTCGCTGGGGCTCGGGGTTCCTTCGCTCCGGGACCGATCCCTCCACTCAGCCTGCCGATGGGGCCGGCACGGCAAGATCAAGGGCGGTACTCGAGCTTGCGCTCATTGTGTTGAGTGGTTAGGAGCGGGTGGTGTCTGGCTTTGGTTTTGTGCCGGGATTCGCCCCTCACCCCAGCCCTCTCCCGAGGGAGAGGGAGCCGACCGAGTTGTTTCGCGTTATACAGCGAACTGAAAGACCTTATCGATTATGGATTCGGTGACGCACGATCAGGTCGGTGTACTTTTGAAGCACTCCCCAATCAGTCCCCTCTCCCTTTGGGAGAGGGCTAGGGTGAGGGGCTTTTGATGTCATGTGCAGGTCTGTGCAGCGCGATGTCGTTTTGGTGGGAGCGAGCCTGCTCGCGAAAGCCATCTCTGCGTCGACCAATCTCTCAACAGTTGGCCAGCCTGCAACACCACCTTCTACACTGTCCCATATGGCTTGCTCGCAAGCCTCAGACAACCACCACGCAAGGAGTCTGTCCCATGTCCGATAAAAAATGCGACTGCCCGGGCTGCAACTGCACCATCAAAGAAGGCGAACATTCCTACGCTGTGCACGGCAAACACTATTGCTGCGAGGCTTGCGCTCATCACCACAAACACGGTGAAGAGTGTGCGATGAAGGGTTGCGGTTGCGCTCATCCGAAATAAGCGCGGCAAAAAAAAGTGGAGCCTAATCAGGCTCCACTTCCATTTTCAGACTGTCGTCTTCCTGTCGCTCAAAGTGCCTCACCGTGCCTTGCAGTGTTCGCCCTTCGACTTTGACCACCACAATCTTCGCTTGGTCGAGGTCTTCCGGTACCGGTGCCTGGACGCACAGGGTGAAGCGGTAAGGGTCGTCCGCAACTGTCTCCAGTGCGACTGCGCAATTCACCGTTTTGGTGATCTGGCCGAAGAAGGTGGTCAGGCCGTAGTCCAGTCGAGCCGGGTGATAAGTGTCGGTCATCGGTCGATTCCCCCTGTCGATTGCCAAGCCTGCGGTGAAGGCGGTGGGGTCAGTTGGTCTGGCGCCAGGTGACGTTTTCCAGACCGAATTTTTCTGCCATCGGTTTGCTGGTCTTTTGCACTTTCTCGCGGCCGAAGCGCGGGATGCGACCCACGCCCGCGTCGCAGCTTGCCCAATGCCAGGCTTCGGCGTTGTCCATTTTGTCCGAGCGGATAATGAACGACTTGGGGGTGCCATGCAGTGTGTAGTCGATGACGTAAAGTTTTGCGTTGTTCATAAAGCCCGAATTCCTCCCTGTGGTATTAAACGGATCGCGCTGTGCCGGGAAAATTCATTCGGATTGTCCGACGGTATCTATCGTTGGCGAGTGCGCGGCGTGCTGGTTACCATGGCGGCTTCGCCAACCCCCTGTGAACGCTCGCCATGGCCCTCGCCGCGCCCCCTGATCTGACCGACACCGATGTGCCCGTGCAACCGCTGGCGCGAACCTATCCGCGTGGTTTGTTCATTGAGCCGCACGAGCATGTCTGGGGGCAGTTGCTGTATGCGATGAGCGGGGTGATGTGGGTGGAAACCCCGCACGAAGCGCTGGTGGTGCCGCCGCAGCGGGCGGTGTGGTTGCCGCCGGGAGTGCCGCACGGGATTCGTGTGGTGTCGGATTTGCAGATGCGCAATATCTACTTGCGCCCGGCGCTGGCGGCGACCCTGGATGCGACGGTGCAGGTGATCGAAGTCGGTGGTCTGCTGCGCGAGTTGATCGTCGGACTGGTGGCGCAGGGCGATGACGGCGAGGCTGAGTATTACGAGGCGCTGGTCGGGCTGGCGTTGCTGGAGCTGCGCCGGGCAAGGCGTTCGCAGTTGAAGATTCCGCTGCCGGATGAGTCCGACCGGCGTCTGATGAATCTGTGTCAGGCCGTGATGGCCGCGCCGTCGCTGGAGATCCCGTTCGAGCAGCATGCGGAAAACGCCGGGGCCAGCGTGCGTACGCTGGCGCGGTTGTTCAAGGACAGCCTCGGCATGGGCTTCGCCGAATGGCGGCGCCAGGTGCAGTTGGCGACGGCGGTGGCAGCGTTGATTCAGGGCGTGGCGGTGAGCGTCATTGCTCGCGAACTGGGTTATTCACCGAGCAGTTTCAGCGACATGTTTCGCCGGGAGCTGGGGGTGGCGCCTTCGCAATTCTCGGCAGCCTGAACGCAACCCCCTGTAGGAATGAGCTGCGGGTGACCTTTTGGATTTGTCCGAAATTCAGAAGTCCTTGGCCGATACCGCTCCGCCCGTTTCCCTAGACTCTGCCAATCACTTTTCGCGGCGGAGTTCCCCCCATGAACTACCTCATTTCTCTGGCCATCGGCCTGGGCGTCGGCCTGCTCTACGGCGCGCTCGATTTCCGTTCTCCCGCACCACCGGCCATCGCGCTGGTCGGTCTGCTCGGCATGTTGGCCGGTGAGCAGTTGTGGCCGCTGGGCCGGCAACTGGTCGCTGGCTGGTTGTCCTGAATTTCCCTTTTTCCTTTCGGTGGATGTGCCCATGAAAGCGTTGCAATTCGATCAGACCGGCGACCTGTCTTCCCTGCGTTTCGTTGACGTTCCGACCCCGGTGCCCGGCGCCGATGAAGTGCTGGTGCAGATCAAGGCTGCCGGCCTCAATCCCAGCGATGTGAAAAACGTCCTCGGGCGTTTTCCTTACACCACGCTGCCACGGGTTCCGGGGCGGGATTTTGCCGGGGTGGTGGTCGAGGGGCCGCAAGCGTTGATCGGTCAGGAAGTCTGGGGTACCGGGCGCGAGCTGGGCTTCTTCGCTGACGGCGCCCATGCGCAATTCGTCAAACTGCCGGCCAGCGGCGTGGCGCACAAACCGGCGCATCTGAGTTTCGCCCAAGCGGCCAGCCTTGGCGTGCCGTACACCACGGCTTGGGATGCACTGGAACGCAGCCTGGTCAGCGCCGATACGCGTTTGCTGGTGATCGGCGGCGGGGCAGTGGCAACTGCGGCTTTGGCCCTGGCAAAAGTGCGCGGCGCGCAATTGCTGGCGGCGGCGCGCCGGCTCGAGCAGGTCGCCGATCTGCAGCAGCAGGGCTATCAGACGATTCAACTGGATAAGCCAGAAGACCTCGGTGCCCAGGTCAACGCGGTGTATCGCGGTGGCGCCGATGTGATCTTCGACACCACCGGTTTCTGGCTGCCCGCCTCGGTGGCGGCACTGGCGACCTTCGGCCGCATCGCCATCATCGCCGCGCCGGTCGACGGCCATGTGCAATTGCCGGCGCTGGCGCTGTATCGCAAGGGCGGCTCGGTGGTCGGGATCAATTCGTTGTTGTACGGCGTTGAGGCGTGCGCGGCGATGCTCGAGCAGTTCGGGCGCTTCTTCGATGAGGATCGCTTGCCGCTGCCGCAGGCCTTGGTGCAAGTGCCGCTGGCTGAAGGGCTGGCGCGCTATGCAGAGGTCAATCAGGGCGGTGGCGACAAGATCATCTTGCTGCCCTGACAGGGGAAAGACATAGGATCCGGGATCATTTCCGTAGGATCCTGGCCGTTTCTCTGTGGGCCACGTCCTTTTCGCTCGCAGACCGGCAAAACAGGGAAAGGTCTGACTTCACCCATTGCAGTGCACCGTTGCACAGTCCCGTCTTTCACTCAGACACAGGGACAGGTGGATGCGCATCGCTGGCAGGCCCGTTGTTTTCACTCTCGAGATAGAAGGCGTTTCCCACGATCTTCAAGTGTTCGGTTTTCGCACCCGGGAAGTGCTCAACCAGACCTACGAACTGGATCTCGAGCTGGTCAGCGAGCGCCCCGATGTGGATCTGGAAGGCTTGCTGCATCGGCCGGCCTTTCTCTGTTTCGGTGCCGACGGTAGCGGCATGCACGGGCTGGTCTATCGGGTCGGCCAGGGTGATTGCGGTGTTCGGCTGAGCCGTTACCAGATCACCTTGGCGCCACACCTTGCCTACCTCGCGCACCGGCGCAATCAGCGGATTTTCCAGAACCTGAGCGTGCCGCAGATCATCGCCAATGTGTTGAGCGATCACGGCATGCAGGCCGATGCCTGGCATTTTCAGCTCAGCGCCGAGTACCCGGCGCGAGTGTATTGCGTGCAATACCAGGAATCCGATCTGCACTTCATCCAGAGGCTGTGCGAAGAGGAGGGCCTGCACTTTCACTTCCGCCACCGCCGTGAGGCGCACCTGTTGGTGTTCGGCGACGATCAAACGGCGTTCCTCAAACACGACGTGACGACGCGCTATGTGCAGGGCAATGGCCTGATTGCCGATGCGCCGGTTATCGACCAGTTCACTGTGCGCCTGGAGCCACGCTCCAACCTCGTCGAGCGCCGCGACTATCACTTCGAAAAGCCCGCGGTGCAGTTGGACGCCAAGGTCAGTGCAGCGCGGGTTCCGCTGCTGGAAGATTATGAGTTTCCCGGGCAGTTCACCCACCGCGAGCGCGGCAAGCACCTCAGCCAGCGTGCGCTGGAGCGCCATGGTGCCGACTATCGTCTGGCTAACGGGCGCAGCAATCAGGCGCTGATGCGCGGCGGCAGTTTCATGACCATGGCGGATTACTCGCGCGCCGACTGCAACGATTTATGGTTGCTGACCGAGGTCGAGCACATCGGCAAACAGCCGCAAGTGCTCGAGGAAGCGTTCACCGAGCAGGCTGACGCAGATGGTTTCAGTCAGGGCTATCGCAACCATTTCGTCGCGACGCCGTGGGACGTGGTGTTTCGCCCGCAGCTCAGGCATGTCAAACCGCGCGTCAGTGGCAGTCAGTTGGCAGTGGTGACCGGCCCGCCCGGCGAAGAAATCTACAGCGATGCCTACGGACGCGTGAAAGTGCAAATGCTCTGGGATCGCGACGGCCAGCGCGATGAACAGTCAAGTTGCTGGCTGCGCGTGGCCACTGCCTGGGCACATGACCGCTACGGCAGCGTGCAGATTCCTCGCGTCGGTATGGAAGTGCTGGTGGGCTTCACCGATGGCGATCCGGACAAACCGCATGTGCTCGCCTGCCTGCCCAACGCCGAAACCCCGGTGCCACTGGACCTGCCGGCGCAACAGACGCGTAGCATCTGGCGCAGCCAGAGCAGTCCCGGTGGCGGTGGTTACAACGAACTGCGCATCGAGGACCGGCAAGGCGCGGAAGAAATCTCCATCAGGGCGCAGCGCGACTTGGTGCAGCACGTGCTCAATGACTTGCGTGTGCAGATCGACAACCTGCATAGCCAAGTGATTGGCGGCGTCTCCAGCCTTGAGTTGCGCGACGAAGAACATCATCTGACCCATGGCAATCGCCTGACTGAACTCAAGCAGGACGATCATCTGTGGGTGCAGGGCGAGCAGCATGTGCGGGTCGCCAGCCAGCGCGTCAGTGCCGCGCAGCAGCTGCATTTCGGCGCGGGCGAGCAGGTGGTTTTCAGCGGCGGCCTGCAGATCACCCTGGCTGCTGGTGGGCATTGGCTGACGGTCGGCGCGGCCGGCATTTTCAGCAGTGTGCCGGTGGTGCAGGGCGGGGCGCCGACGGTGTGTCTGCCAGCGGAACCGTTGCTGCCGGGGGCCGCGCCGTTGCTCAAGGCGACGTTCGATGCCGTGCAGCAACGGCATGCGCTGCTGACCACGCGGACCTCGCGTTGCCTGATCTGCGAGGCAGCCCAGGCATGAGCCTTTTGACGGATTGGCCTGAAGGTTTGCCGTGGGCTGAGCAGCAGGCGTTTGTGCTGCTCGACGGTGCGACGATCGCCGATTTGCCGGCGCAACTGCGAAGGCTCGACCCCGCCGCCAACGCTTTTGCGCTGTACGACCAGCCACCGTTTTCGGCCCTGCGTGACGTCTCGCCGCTGCTGGTGGCGCTCGCTGACGCTGACGATCCGGTAGCGCGGTTTTATCGCCAGCACGCCCAACAGGAATGGGGCGTGCTGTTGTTCAGCACCGCGCCGGCGCATGAAATAGTCGCGCACTTGCGTCAGTTGCTGATCGTCGAGTTGCCGGTCGGCTCGCCGGTGTTGTTGCGCCTGGCGGATGCCGCCGTAGCGCAGGCGCTGTTTGCCAGCGGCGATGCGAGTCTGTTCGGGCCGCTGGGGTGCGTGGTCACGGCGGATGGCGCGCGGGGAGTCTGGCACTGTCAGCGACCTCGGCACGGGCAGGGTGGGGCGCTGGTGGCGCCGTATCGGTTGAGTGCGGAGCAGGATTCCGCGCTGGATCGGGTGGATCGGCGGCGGGTGTTGCTCGACATCGATACCCATCTGCTCAAGCACTTTCCTGACTTTCATGCCGGGGACACGGCAGTTGAACGCTGGCAATTGCTGGAACGCATCCACGCCCATGCCAGCGAGCTTGCCTTGAGCAGCCCGTCCGAGATTCTGCTGTACGCCAACGTGGTGGCATGGCTGGACGATGCAGCGTGCAGTCGGCATCCGCAGATCCATCAGCTGATGCACACACCTTCGCTGCAATCCCCCGGCGAGCGCGTTGCGATTGCCGCTGCAATAGCCTTTCGATGGGCCTCTGAGAGACATCAATCATGAACCACCCCGCCAACCTCGATGCGTTAGCCGCCTCGAAAGCGCCCATTGGTGCACCCGCCGCCTGCCCCTTGCGCAACACCCACGTGCAACTGCTGCCCCTCGCGTACGGCCTGGTGGAAAAAACCTTCGACCCCAGCAGCGAACTCACGCTGCCGTACACCCTGAGCACGCGTCCCATGGGCATTCGCCGCCTGCGCGATGGCTGGCTGTACATCGTCGACAGTCTCAGCGGTGAGCTATACGAATACCGCGTGCTTGAAGGCGTGATCAGCGCATTGCTGCATCGCGGCAAAAGCGTCAGCGAGGAGCAGCGCAGCGCCATCGAGGAACGTCCGGCTTTGATCTTCTCGCGCAAAAGCACCCTTTACGTGACCTTTGCCGACGTGCAGTTGAGCGCGGCAAAGTGCCGACAGGTGCTGGACAGCGCGGAGGAACGCGAGCACTTCATGCAGGCGGTCGATCTTGGCCCGGTGCATTGTCTGATCGGCGGCGAGCATCTGCTCACCGTGGCCCAGGCCAAACAGTGGCTGGCGGAAGTGGCCTGCACAGCGAAACCGCTGGCCGAGGCGGACGCCACGCGGATGCCGGCGGTGCAGGTCAGCGACGCGCCGGAGCACGAGCGTGAGCCCTATCTGTGGGAAAACCCGCGACGTTTTCGCGAGGCGCATATCGGCGAATTTCTTGGTCGGGTGCGCGGACCTTATCAGGACGACACGCTGTTTCTGCTGGTCAACGACGACCTTGGGGTGATGCGCGACCTGGCCGATTATCAGGATCTGGTGGTCGGCTGGATCGAGCAGTGGAGCAACACCGACAACAACGAGCGCGACTATCTGCTGGCCAGCTACATCGAGTCGCTGAGCCAGTTGGGCGCTCAGGATTTCGACACCCTGGCCAAGGCCAGCGACGATCCGCGCGCCCAGGCATTGTTTGCTGAGCTTGAGCAATTGCCCGAACCGGATCGGGAAAATACCCGGCAGGCGCTGCTCGACTATCTGAACAAGGGTGGTGAGATTGTCCCGGCAGATACTCAGGCTCGACCTGAACTGCAGCAACAGCGCGAAAAGGCTTTGGACGAGTCACTGGCGCTGAACCGCTTCGACGGCGTTGCCCCGGATTTCACGGCGCACGCTCGCGTCACCGCCGAGGCGGACCGACGCTTTTACACCCGCGAATATTTTGCTGAAGTCGCCCCGGCCGACTTCGTCGAGCGCCATCTGAGCACACTGGTCGACCTCGGCAAGGATCAGAGCCGGCGCATGAAGGACGTGCTCGACGGCCCGCTGCTCAGCGGCAAGCGCGGCATCAATGACCTGATCGACCGCCC
Organism: Pseudomonas sp. PS01270; assembly: GCF_029959775.1. NCBI lineage: Bacteria > Pseudomonadati > Pseudomonadota > Gammaproteobacteria > Pseudomonadales > Pseudomonadaceae > Pseudomonas > Pseudomonas sp. PS01270. The sequence goes on from NZ_JASCPT010000114.1 coordinate 10,055, forward strand.
GGCCATGGACGAGGTGCTGAACAGTCATCGCGACAACCTCGGACGCTGGAATCGCCTGCTCGAACGCATCACCGCCGATCGCGCGCAACTGCTGTGCGCCGGGCGTTTCCATCGCTCGGCGTGGTATTTCGACGGCCAACTGCCGGCGCAGATCGATCAGGCGCTCGCCAGCGAATACGCCTGCCTCAAGGACATCGGCCGTAGCGACGCGGCCAATGAGCAAATGCTCGGTTACCTCGAGCAGCACCCGCAACTGACCCGCCCGCTGTTCTACACCTTGCCGCTGCGCTTGCAGACCGAACAGGCCGGGCAATATTCAACGCTGTTCAACGCCGGCATGGCGATGTTCAACAACCTGCCGGACTGGCTGGCCAAATTGCAGAGCATCGAGCAGCCGCAGTTGCCGGCCCTCGACGATCTGCCGGCACACAGCCGCGTCCTCGCCGATGCGGTGCAAGACACCTACAGCCCGGCGCTGAACCTGGGCCTGAGCCGGGCACTGGAAGGTTTTGATCTTGCCGGCGAGAAAATCCCCGACCTCGACGAGCTGTTCCAGCGCTTGCCCAAAGCCCTGCGCCTGCGCGTCTTCGACGCCGCGCGAACCAGCGGCGTGACCTTCACTGTGTCCACTCCGGCGGAACAAGCGGCGCTGCAAGCCACGATCAAGGAAGTGCTGCGCGAGCGCGACTACCTGAAAACTCTCAACCGCGAACGCAACCAGCTCACCCACAACAAAAACCGCCAGGGCCACAAAACTGCCCGGGCGGTGGAATTGCAGCAGGAAATCGTCCGCGTGCGCACGCAACTGGCCTTGTTCGAAGGAAGACTGGCGGCAGCGTTAAGCCCGATCGACGAACTGCCGGATCGCTCGGCCCGACTGTATGGCGCCACCCCGGCGAAAGCGGGATTGACGGTGGTGTTTCCGCCGGCGCAGCACGGGGAATTGCGCGGGTTGCTGGAGAATATTCGCGCGGGGGTGGCGGGAGTTTCGAAGGCGAGTCTGGTGCGGACGGAGGGGATGGGGTTGGTGGTGGTGTTGGTGCAGGTGGTGAATTTGGTGGGGGCTTATCGAGAGGTGATGAAGCAGACGAGGGACAGGAAGAAACGGGCGGAGTTTTCCGCGGCCCTTGCCGCGACAGGCGCGGCGGGTTTTACCGCTGCGCAGGGGCTTGCTGATACAGCGTTAAGGGCTCGAAGATCCAGCCTTATTGCCAGTTTGCAGCTGGAAGCGCTGCAACAGGTTCGTGTGCAAATAGGTAAGTTGCATGTTGGTTTGGGCTTCTTTGCTTATGTTTTGGGTTTAAGCACCTCTGGTGCCAGCCTCGGAAAACAAAATCGAAAGTGGCAAGATGCGATTCGCAGTGGGACTCAAGCTGAGCAGACTGCGGCTGCGATGGCGACATTGGGCGCGACAGGCATGATTGCAACTAATGGCTACGGGTTTGGTAACACCATTTATGCTTCCATTAAAGTCTTAGCAGCACCGAATAGTTCTGCACGAACAGCCGCTTGGGCTGCCGCTGGTACACGTCTTTCTTTAGTGTTCTTTCGCTTCAATTTAGCCGGAGCGTTGTTCACCGTGCTGGAGTTCGTCGGTACTTGGCTGTTCAATCGTTACAACCTCTCTGCCCACGATAAGTGGTTGAAAATCACGCCCTGGAGCCGTGATGAAGAGATGCGCGGTGACCACTCCCTGGATGACTATCAAAATTATCTGGCGTTTTTGATACACGCTCCTTACGCCCAATCAGGACCTGACCCCAGTGACACTTGGCTGAAGACTTTATTATTTGGCGCCAAACCCAGTGATATCCATTTGGTTCTGCCGAGGCTGGCGCTAAATGATCTTCTCCCACCGTTAAACGGTAAACCGAGTCATCGCTTGGGAATCGGTGCCCATCGACTTGTTGTACCGCTGCATGGTCGCGGGGTGCCGCAAGCGCGCAAGGAAGTGATCAGTGAGGAGATATTGAGCAGTTTGCGAATCGTGAAATCGACGCCAGAGGGTTTGGTGCTCTGCCTTCAATACCCCGTCCGTCCCGATTCTGAATACGCGCCTGCAAAGGAAACGCTAGAACTTGCCGTATGTATTCAGTCCGTCAATGGCAGAGGCGAGTCGGAAGCACGAACTCGTGTGATTCATATTGCCCCCCGGGATACCGGCCATTTCGCTGTAGTAGTTCCCGGCTCGGTCAAGGAAAACCCTCCGGTTTTATTGGTAGAAATTCAATATCTCGAATGGGCCGACCATGCTGAATAATCACAATGAGCCTCATGTTGATGCGCAAAGTGAGGTGATTAGAAGACCGGGCGATGTAGAGCCGTTCCCAAGCGGAAGAATTACCTATCTCGCACCGTTGCCATTACCTACAGCAATGCCGCCTTATGGGCCTCATATTGGAGAGTTAAACGACGGATACATGGACTTTGGGCTTGGATTGCCAGAGGTATTTACGTGGCAGCTAATTTTCGGTGGGCCAACCGCAGGCGCCTTTATGATCATCGTTTTATTTCCTTTAGTTACAGGGTTACTAGGCATTATTTTTGGCTATGGAAACGGGGCCATTTGGGAATCAATGGTTGGTGTGTTCGAAGCGGGTTACGAGAACCAATCAATTTGCGGCCCCTTGATCCTTCTTATTGGCCTCGGCGTCTGGCACCACGTCCACAAAAAACGCCTCTCCCTCATCCCAACCCGCTTCAACCGTCAACGCCGCGAAGTCTGCTTCATGCCCGAGGGCGCCACCAAACCAGTCTTCATCCCATGGGAATCGCTGTCTGCCTGGATCATCGAAGCCAAAGGCGCCACCCAGTTCGGCATCCACCGCCAATACGGCATGGGCATCGGTTTCTACCAAGGTGAAACCCTCATAAGCCAGGAATTCCAATGCGCCGGCCTGGAGCTCGCGATCAGCCATTGGGAGGCGATTCGCGGTTACATGGAGTACGAGGTCAACGACCTCAAATCGATTCAGGACCTGCAAGACCTTCAAGGCCCGGACGACCCATCCCACGAAGGCCTGCACACTTTTCGCAATGCCCGCGCGCGGATGCATCAGCAGATCCGTGACGGCCGCCGCTCGCGGTTGTCGGGATTTTTTTGGTACCTGTATCACGTCATGACTTTATGGACGATTCCCAATCGTTTGGTCGAATGGGAAGTGCGCCGACTCGAAAGAATCGGCAAGCAGGCGCTGCCGGAAGTCATGCGCGCCTGGTCCGAGCCGCTGCCGAAAGAGCAATGGGCCAAGCCCAGTGAAGAGTTGTTGCGGCTGAGCGAACAAGTGCGGCGGATGCACAAGCGCCAGCCGCACCGGCCGATTACGCAGATTTTTGCTGAGGTTTGCAGGCGGGCTGTGGACTGATGCAGAGCAGTTTTGTGACCAGAGGGAGGGAGGTTTTTTGCCTGTTTGAGCGCCTTCGCGAGCAGGCTCGCTCCCACAGGGGACCGCGCTGGATGCGGATGTTTCGGTTGATCTTGGCCGAGGTGGGAGACCCTCGGGGTGGCGGCCATTTCTCAGTTGTTGCTACCGGGTCGGTCAAGGAAAACCCGATGGTTCTGCTGGTAGAAACTCAATACCTCGAATGGGCCGACCATGCTGAATAATCGCAGTAATCCTCTTTCCAGTTCGGAATATGAGGGGGTTAAAAAAGCGGGCGATATTGAGCCGTTCCCAAGCGGGAAGATTACCTACCTCGCACCGTTGCCATTACCTACATCAATGCCGCCTTACGGACCTCATATCGGAGCGTTCAATGACGGATACATGGACTTTGGTCTCGGCTCACTGGAGGTATTCCCATGGCAGCTAATTCTCGGCGCGACGACCGCAGGAACTTTTATGGTTCTCGTTTTAATTCCTTTATTTACGGGCTTGCTAGGGATTCTTTTTGGCTATGGAAACGAGGCGATTTGGGAATCAATGGTTGGTGTATTCGAAGTGGCGTTGGAAAATGAATTAATTTGCGGTCCCTTGATCTTGCTCATCGGTATTGGTGTCTGGCATCACCACCACAAAAAACGTCTCTCCCTCATCCCAACCCGCTTCAACCGTCAACGCCGCGAAGTCTGCTTCATGCCCGAAGGCGCCATCGAGCCAGTCTTCGTCCCATGGGAATCGCTGTCTGCCTGGATCATCGAAGCCAAAGGCGCCACCCAATTCGGCATCCATCGGCAATACGGCATGGGCATCGGTTTTCATCACGGCGAAACCCTCACCAGCCTCGAATTCCAATGCGCCGGCCTGGAGCTCGCGATCAGTCATTGGGAAGCGATTCGCGGTTACATGGAGTACGAAGTCAACGACCTCAAATCGATTCAGGATTTGCAGGATCTGCAAGGCCCGGACGACCCGCCCCACGAAGGCCTGCACACTTTTCGTAACGCCCGCGCGCGGATGCACCAGCAGATCCGTGACGGCCGCCGCTCGCGGTTGTCGGGATTTTTTTGGTACCTGTATCACGTCATGACTTTATGGACGATTCCCAATCGTCTGGTCGAATGGGAAGTGCGTCGGCTGGAAAGAATCGGCAAGCAGGCGCTGCCGGAAGTCATGCGTGCCTGGTCCGAGCCGCTGCCGAAAGAGCAATGGGCCAAGCCCAGTGAAGAGTTGTTGCGACTGAGTGAACAAGTGCGGCGGATGCACAAGCGCCAGCCGCATCGGCCGATTACGCAGATTTTCGCTGAGGTTTGCAGTCGGGGCTGACTGGGCGGTGCAGGCAGGTTCGATAGCTTTCCCGAGCGGGCTCGCTCCCACAGGAGACCACGCTACAAATGTGGGAGCGAGCCTGCTCGCGAAGGCGCCGCTAGGTCAGCACAAAAATCTGCGCTCTCGCGCTCTGCTAGAATCCGCCCCATTCATTGCCAGAGACTCTCCCATGAGCGAGCCGATTCGTCTGACCCAATACAGCCATGGCGCCGGTTGTGGCTGCAAGATTTCCCCACAGGTGCTGGAAGTGATCCTCGCCGGCAGCGGCGCACAGAACCTCGATCCAAAACTCTGGGTCGGCAATGCATCGCGTGATGACGCGGCGGTGTATGAGATCGATGCCGAGCGCGGTGTGGTGTCGACCACCGATTTCTTCATGCCGATTGTCGATGACCCGTTCGACTTCGGCCGCATTGCCGCAACCAACGCGATCAGCGACATCTACGCGATGGGCGGCGATCCGTTGATGGCGATTGCGATCCTCGGCTGGCCGGTGAATGTGCTGGCGCCGGAAGTGGCGCGGGAAGTGATTCGTGGCGGTCGCTCGGTGTGCGACGCGGCGGGCATTCCGTTGGCGGGGGGGCATTCGATCGATGCGCCGGAGCCGATCTTCGGCCTCGCCGTCACCGGGCTTGTGGAAAAGCGCCACATGAAACGCAACGACACCGCTACCGCCGGTTGCCTGTTGTACCTGACCAAACCGTTGGGCATCGGCATCCTCACCACCGCCGAAAAGAAGGGCAAGTTGCGCGCCGCCGACGTCGGTGTCGCCCGCGACTGGATGTGCACCCTGAACAAGCCTGGCAGCCGTTTCGGCAAACTCGCCGGCGTCACCGCGATGACTGACGTCACCGGTTTCGGCCTGCTCGGGCATCTGGTGGAAATGGCCGATGGCAGCCAGTTGACCGCGCGCATCGCCTACGACCGCGTGCCGCGTCTGGACAGCGTCGAGTACTACCTCGATCAGGGCTGCGTGCCGGGCGGTACGCTGCGCAACTTCGACAGCTATTCGAGCAAGGTTGGCCGCGTGCAGGAGTTGCACAAACGCGTGCTGTGCGATCCGCAGACCAGCGGCGGTCTGCTGATTGCGGTCACGCCTGAAGGCAATGACGAGTTCCTCGGCGTCGCCGCCGAACTGGGTCTGAACCTTGCGCCGATCGGCGAACTGGTTGAGCGACAGACGAACGCGGTCGAGGTGATTTGATGCTCCGCGACTGCACCGACTACCGCGATATTTTCCTCAACGACCGGCCAATGATGGATGCCCGCGCGCCGGTCGAGTTTCACAAAGGCGCGTTCCCCGGCGTGGTCAATCTGCCGCTGATGAATGATCTGGAACGGCAGAAGATCGGCACCTGCTACAAGCAGCATGGCCAGCAGGCGGCAATCGAGCTGGGCCATCAAATGGTGTCCGGCGCAGTCAAGGCCGAGCGCATCCAGGCCTGGGCCGACTTCGCCCGGGCTCATCCCGATGGTTATCTATACTGTTTTCGCGGCGGTCTGCGCTCGCAGATCACCCAGCAGTGGCTGCGCGACGAGGCGGGCATCGATTATCCGCGCGTCGGCGGCGGCTACAAGGCGATGCGCAGTTTTTTGATCGACACCCTTGAGCAGGCCATCGCGCAGTGCGATTTCGTTTTGCTCGGCGGCATGACCGGCACCGGCAAGACCGAAGTGCTGGTGCAGTTGCGCAACGGTGTGGATCTGGAAGGCCACGCCAACCATCGCGGCTCCAGTTTCGGCAAACGCGCTACCGGGCAGCCGTCGAACATCGATTTCGAGAATCGCCTGGCGATCGACTTCCTGAAGAAACGCGATGCCGGGATCGAGCAGTTTGTGCTCGAAGACGAGAGCCGTGTGGTCGGCAGTTGCGCCTTGCCGTTGACGTTGTATCAGGGCATGCAGCAGTACCCGATGGTCTGGCTGGAAGATCGTTTCGAGCATCGCGTCGAACGGATCCTGCGTGATTACGTCATCGATCTGTCGGCGGAGTTTGCCTCCCTCCACGGCGACACCGGGTTTGCGCTGTTCTCCGAACGTCTGCTGGAAAGCCTCAACAACGTACAGAAACGCCTCGGCGGTGAGCGCCATTCGCGGATGCTGGCATTGATGGAACAGGCGCTGGCCGAACAGGGCCGCAGCGGCGCGGTAGATCTGCATCGCGGCTGGATCGAGGGTTTGCTGCGTGAGTATTACGACCCGATGTATGTGTTCCAGCGCGAGAAGAAGGGCGGGCGGATCGAGTTTGCCGGAGAGCGTCAGGCGGTGATCGAGTATTTGCGCGCGAGGGTGAGTCAGAAGGCTTGAGGCGCAAGCGACTGGCCTCTTCGCGAGCAGGCTCGCTCCCACAGTTGAAATGCGGTTCCCTGTGGGAGCGAGCC
>NZ_JASCPT010000115.1:0-16644 GCF_029959775.1 Pseudomonas sp. PS01270
ATGCAAATGTTGAATGATCGACCGCTTTCGCGAGCAGGCTCGCTCCCACATTGGCAATCGTGTCTGGCTGTCAGGCCAGGGGCGGCAACGCACCGAGCTTGCCCTTGTGATAAATCATCGGCGTCACCGGTTGCTCGGGCAGGATCAGGTTCTTCACTGCGCCGACAATGATCGCGTGATCGCCGCCGTCGTATTCACGCCACAACTCGCACTCGATGATCGCCGTGGCCTTGGCCAGAATCGGGTTGCCCAGATCGCTCAGGTGCCATTCGATGCCCTTGGCCTTTTCCTTGCCCTTGCCGGCGAACGCGTAGGCTTCGGCGGTCTGCTCGGCAGAGAGCAAATGGATAGCGAATTTCTTGCTGTCGCGCAGCACCGGGTAGGTGTCGGACGCATAGTTGGGGCAGAACAGCACCAGCGCCGGGTCGATCGACAGCGCGCTGAACGCGCTGGCGGTGATGCCGACGATGCCGCCGTCCGGGTCGAGGGTGGTGACCACCGTGACGCCGGACGGAAACGAGCTCATGACGTCTTTGTAAATGCCGGGTTCGATCATTTCGCAGGACTCCTAGCGCATCACAAACGGATCAGGCATTGGCGCCTGGGAGAGGTTGATCCACACCGTTTTCAGTTCGGTGTAGGCCAGCACCGAATCGATGCCGCTTTCGCGTCCATAGCCACTGTTCTTGAAGCCGCCGATCGGCGCCATCGCCGACACCGCGCGGTAAGTGTTGACCCAGATGATCCCCGAGCGCACATCCCGCGCCAGACGATGGGCACGACCCAGGTCACGGGTCCAGATGCCGGCAGCGAGGCCGAACTGTGAGTCATTGGCGATCGCCAGCGCTTCGGCTTCGTCTTTGAAACGAATCACCGAGGCGACCGGGCCGAAGACTTCTTCCTGCATGATCTTCATCGAATTGCGGTCGCACTCGAACAGCGTCGGCTCGTAGAACCAGCCTTCACCGAGATCCGCCGGACGCTTGCCGCCGGTGCGCAAACGCGCGCCTTCGGCGATCGCATCGGCGACCAGACCTTCGACCACCGCCAGTTGCTGCGCGGTGGCCATCGGACCCATTTCACTGTTGTCTTCCTGCGGGTTGCCGATGCGGATGCGCTGGGCGCGCTCGACCAGACGATTGACGAATTCGTCGTAGATTTCGTCCTGCACCAGCAAGCGCGAACCGGATACGCAACTCTGCCCGGACGCGGCGTAGATGCCGGCAATCGCACCGTTAATTGCACTGTCCAGATCGGCGTCGGCGAAGATGATATTCGGCGACTTGCCGCCCAGCTCCAGCGACAGCTTGGCGAAGTTCTCGGCGCTGCTGCGCACCACATGCCGTGCCGTGGCCGCGCCGCCGGTGAAGGCGATCTTGCGGATCAGCGGATGGCGGGTGAGGGCGGCGCCGGTGCTCGGGCCGTAACCGGTGACGACGTTGACCACGCCCGGCGGAATCCCGGCTTCGAGGGCCAGGCGTGCCAGCTCGAGAATGGTCGCCGAGGCGTGCTCGGACGGCTTGATCACAATCGTGTTGCCGGCGGCGAGGGCCGGGGCCAGTTTGATCGCGGTCAGGTACAGCGGGCTGTTCCATGGAATGATCGCGGCGACCACACCCATGGCTTCGTGCACGGTGTAGGCAAACAGGTCAGGCTTGTCCAGCGGCAGGGTGCCGCCTTCCAGTTTGTCAGCCAGGCCTGCGGTGTAGTGGAAGAACTCCGGCAGGTAGCTGACCTGGCCACGGGTTTCGCGGATCAGCTTGCCGTTGTCGCGGCTTTCCAGCTGCGCCAGGTGTTCCTTGTTTTCTGCGATCAGATCACCGAGGCGGCGCAGCAGTTTGCCGCGCGCAGTGGCGGTCAGGCCGCGCCAGGCCGGGCTGTTAAAAGCAGTTTGCGCTGCTTGCACGGCGCGTTCGACGTCCGCTTCATCGGCGTCGGGCAGTTCCGCCCAGGCTTGCGCGGAGGCCGGGTTGAGGCTTTCGAAGGTCTTGCCGGAGAGGGCGTCGACCCAGTCTCCGCCGATGCACATCTGGAAGCGTGCGAGTGTCATGCAACGATCCCCTTTATATGGTTTTGTCGGGAGTGTGCGAATTGGAGAAATTCCAGCAGCATCTGGTTGACCAGACGCGGCGACTCTACCGGCATCATATGCCGTTGCTCGGGCAGCACGGCAACCTTCGCGCCGGGGATGCGTCGGGCCAGTTGCTCGGCCATTTCCGGGGTCGAACCGGGGTCGAGTTCGCCGGTGGCGATCAGCGTCGGTGCCTGAATGCTGCTCAGGTCGTCGGCGCGGTACATGTCCTGGGTGGCAAACAATTCGTAGGTGGTCAGGTAGCCCTGCGGATCGTTGTTGGCCAAGGTCTGGCGCAACGCGGCGATCTGCGCCGGGTTGGCCGCCTGATATTCACGGCTGAACCAGCGCGACAACGCCGCTTCGGCATTGGCGTCCGGGCCGTGTTCGGCAGCCTGTGCAGTGCGGGCAATCACGCCGGCACGCTGTTCTTCGCTGCGGTTGAACACGCTGTTCAGCACCACCAGGCTTTGCAGGCGCTCCGGGTAATGCAGGGCGAAGGCCCGCGCGACCAGGCCGCCCATGGAGAAACCGATCACCGCTGCCTGGGGCAGATTGAGGTGATCGAGCAGCTCGAGCAACTGATCGGCGTAACCGAGCAGGTCGGTGCCGCTGGCCGGGCGCGGGCTGGCGCCGTGGCCGAGCATGTCGTAGGCGATCACCTGGTACTGGCTGGCGAGGCCGACAATCTGCCCGCCCCACATTTCTTTGTTCAGGCCCACGCCGTGGATCAAGACCACGGGCTGGCCTTGGCCGGTCGCCAGGTAACTGGTGCCAGCCGGGGTGAGTTCAGCGGTGAGCCGAATCATGGAGCGCTCCTGCAATGCCTTTTTATTGTGATTACTGGGCTTGTTCGGCAGCCAGTTCTTCCAGATCGATGTAGCGGTTGCCGATGCGCGGGTGCAAGCGGCCACCGTCGGCGCAACCGAGCACGACGACGATTTCGTCAGCACGCGGCGCGTCTTCGATCTGCATTTCCAGGGTGATGTAGTGCGAACGCAGGCCTTCGTCGTCCTTGTGCATCATCGGGATCTGAATTGAAGTGCCCGGGCCGCCGCGCTTGTTGGTAAAGCTCAGGTAGCTCTTGGCTTTTACCGCTTCGCGATAGTGGTTACCGAAGCGCAGGGTGTGGATCACCGCCGACGCGTGCTCGATCTCGCCATCAGCGCCGACGACCGCCGCTTTGCCGTAGGCCTCGATCTTCTCGGCACCGCCGATGATCCCGACCAAGCGTTCGACCATCATTGCGCCGAGGTCGGAGCAGTTGGCGCGGATCTGCGGCTTGAGGTCTTCGACAAAACCGTTGCCCACCCACGGGTTCTTCATCACCACGGCGAGGCCGACCATGGTCACCGGCTTGTCAGTAGCCTTGCCGCCTTCGATGAAGGTTTCTTCGACATAGCTGACGATCTTGCGAATTTCGAAACTCATGAGCTGCTCCGTTGGGGGATTGAGAGTGTCTGTGCGTCTGATGGTATACCATAATACCGATCCTGCAAGTCCCTCTGATGAGATTTGCCTCATCACCCCGGCGAATGGTCATGTATTCAAATCCCCAAGCTACCGCCAACCCCTGTGGGAGCGAGCTTGCTCGCGAAGAGGCCCCTCCAGTCGACATCTTCATTGCCAGACCCGGCGCTTTCGCGAGCAAGCTCGCTCCCACAGGGGAATTCCTCGGTTACAGAGAGCCGCTTTCGGTTAACAAAAGATAACGCGGCGCCGATTGTCAGACATTTGCAAAGCCCGATAGGATGAGCCAGCTTCCGAAGGGGCTCTGGATTGCGGGTTTCAGGACTATGCTTCTGATCTGCCACTAGCCGAGCACTCTTGCGGCGCCCTTGAAGGCCCGATGGCCCAACAATAATAAATAGGGGAAGGTCTATGAGTCGTTGCCGCCCGCCGGCGTTACGCAACACCGCGTTGCTGGCCACAGCACTCTCGCTGCTGGGCTTCGCCACGTTATCGGCACCTGTGATTGCCGCCGAGGCCCCGGCTGACGTGGTCTATGCCACCGAATCGGCCAAGGCCGCAAAAAGCCTGATTCTTGATGTCGTCCACGCTGGCGCGCGTCTGGTCGCGGTCGGCGATCGCGGGCACATCGTCTATTCTGATGACCAGGGCAAAACCTGGACCCAGGCCAAGGTGCCGACCCGGCAACTGCTCACTGCCGTGTATTTCGTCGATGACAAAAACGGCTGGGCCGTGGGCCACGACGCACAAATTCTCGCCAGCGCAGACGGCGGTCTGACCTGGACCAAACAATTCGAAGACCTCGCACGCGAATCGCCGCTGCTCGACGTCTGGTTCAAGGACGCCAGCAGCGGCTTTGCCGTGGGCGCCTACGGCACGCTGCTGGAAACCACCGACGGCGGCAAAAACTGGGAAGACGTCAGCGATCGCCTCGACAACGAAGACCAGTTCCACCTCAACGCCATCGCCGCCGTGAAAGACGCCGGGCTGTTCATCGTCGGCGAGTCCGGCAGCATGTTCCGCTCCGCCGATAACGGCCAGACCTGGGAAAAGCTTGAAGGCCCGTACGAAGGTTCGCTGTTCGGCGTGATCGGCACGGCGCAGCCGCAGACCCTGCTGGCGTACGGCTTGCGCGGCAATCTTTATCGCTCCACTGATTTCGGCAGCAACTGGGAGCAGGTCGAACTCAAAGCCGCACGCGGTGCGCTGGAGTTCGGCCTGTCCGGCGGCACGCTGCTGGAAGACGGCTCGATCGTCATCGTCGGCAACGGCGGCTCGGTGATCAGCAGCAGCGACAACGGCGAAACCTTCAGCGTGTTCAACCGCCCGGATCGCATTTCGCTGTCGTCGGTCACCGCCGCCGGCAACGGCAACCTGATTCTGACCGGGCAGGGTGGCTTGCACATCACCCAGCCAAACGGTGCCGAGACCAATAACAAGAAGGCGGGGCTATGACTTCCTTGATCACTCCTCAGCAGGAAAAGGCGACGGTTCTCGAGCGCCTGATCTTCAACAACCGTCCGGCCGTGATCCTGATCTGCCTGGTGGTGAGCATTTTCCTGTTCTGGCAGGCCACGCTGATTCGGCCGTCGACCAGTTTTGAAAAAATGATCCCGCTGCAGCATCCCTTCATCGAAAAGATGATGGAGCACCGCAACGATCTGGCGAACCTCGGCAACACCGTGCGTATTTCGGTGGAAGCCACCGACGGCGACATCTTCTCCAAGGAGTACATGGAGACCCTGCGCCAGATCAACGACGAAGTGTTCTACATTTCCGGCGTCGACCGTTCCGGCCTCAAATCGCTGTGGAGCCCGAGCGTACGCTGGACCGAAGTGACCGAAGAGGGTTTCGCCGGCGGCGAAGTGATTCCGCAGAGCTACAACGGCTCGCAGGACAGCCTCGATATGCTGCGCAACAACGTGCTCAAGTCCGGCCAGGTCGGGCGTCTGGTGGCCAACGACTTCAAGTCGAGCATCGTCGACATCCCGCTGCTCGAGGCCTATCCGGACCCGCAGGATCAGGGCAAGTTGCTGGCGCTGGACTATCGCCAGTTCTCCCATGAACTCGAAGACAAGATCCGCAACAAGTTCGAAGCGCAGAACCCCAACATCAAGATCCACATCGTTGGATTCGCCAAGAAGGTCGGCGACCTGATCGACGGTCTGGTGATGGTGGTGCTGTTCTTCGGTGTCGCCTTCGTCATCACCCTGATACTGCTGCTGTGGTTCACCAACTGCCTGCGCAGCACCATCGCGGTGTTGAGCACGACGCTGGTGGCGGTGGTCTGGCAGCTCGGGTTGATGCACTTCTTCGGCTTCGGGCTCGACCCGTATTCGATGCTGGTGCCGTTCCTGATTTTCGCCATCGGCATTTCCCACGGCGTGCAGAAGATCAACGGTATCGCCCTGCAATCCAGTGAGGCCGATAACGCCCTGACCGCTGCACGGCGCACCTTCCGCCAGTTGTTCCTGCCGGGGATGATCGCGATTCTGGCCGATGCGGTGGGCTTCATCACTCTGCTGATCATCGACATCGGCGTGATCCGTGAACTGGCTATCGGTGCGTCCATCGGCGTTGCGGTGATCGTGTTCACCAACCTGATCCTGCTGCCGGTGGCGATTTCCTATGTCGGCATCAGCAAGCGCGCGATTGCCAAGAGCAAGAAGGACGCCAACCGTGAACACCCGTTCTGGCGCCTGCTGTCGAACTTCGCCAGCCCGAAAGTCGCACCGATTTCGGTAGCCTTGGCCCTGATCGCTTTCGGTGGCGGCCTCTGGTACAGCCAGAACCTGAAGATCGGCGACCTCGACCAAGGCGCGCCGGAACTGCGTCCGGACTCGCGCTACAACAAAGACAACAACTTCATCATCAGCAACTACTCGACCAGCTCCGACGTGCTGGTGGTGATGGTCAAGACCAAGGCCGAAGGCTGCTCGCGCTACGAAGCCATGGCGCCGATCGATCAACTGATGTGGAAGATGCAGAACACCGAGGGCGTGCAGTCGGCGATCTCGCTGGTGACCGTGTCCAAGCAGATGATCAAGGGCATGAACGAGGGCAACCTGAAATGGGAAACCCTGTCGCGCAACCCGGACGTACTGAACAACTCGATCGCCCGCGCCGATGGCCTGTACAACAACAGCTGCTCGCTGGCGCCAGTGCTGGTGTTCCTCAACGACCACAAGGCCGAAACCCTCGATCGTGCGGTCAACGCGGTGCAGGAGTTCGCCAAGGAAAACAACAAGGACGGCCTGGAATTCATCCTCGCTGCCGGTAACGCCGGGATCGAAGCGGCCACCAACGAAGTCATCAAACAGGCCGAGCTGACCATCCTGATTCTGGTGTACATCTGCGTGGCAGTGATGTGCATGATCACCTTCCGCTCGTGGGCGGCGACGCTGTGCATCGTCCTGCCGCTGGTGCTCACCTCGGTACTCGGCAACGCGCTGATGGCGTTCATGGGCATCGGCGTGAAGGTTGCGACGCTGCCGGTGGTGGCGTTGGGCGTGGGGATTGGCGTGGATTACGGCATCTACATCTACAGCCGCCTGGAAAGTTTCCTGCGTGCCGGGCTGCCGTTGCAGGAAGCCTATTACCAGACGCTGAAGTCGACCGGTAAAGCGGTGCTGTTCACCGGCCTGTGCCTGGCGATCGGCGTGTGCACCTGGATCTTCTCGGCGATCAAGTTCCAGGCCGACATGGGCCTGATGCTGACCTTCATGCTGCTGTGGAACATGTTCGGTGCGCTGTGGCTGCTGCCAGCGCTGGCGAAGTTCCTGATCAAGCCTGAGAAGCTGGCGGGGCAGAAGGGCAATTCGCTGTTTGCCCATTGATCTGAAGGCCTGAAACGACAAAGCCGCAACCTTGAGGGGTTGCGGCTTTTTTTGTGAATCAAGATCAAGAGCCCCTCACCCTAGCCCTCTCCCGGAGGGAGAGGGGACTGACCGAGGGGTGCGGCTAGATATATCGACCTGAAATACCGAGTCGGTTATGGATTCACAGCAGAACGTTCAAGTCGGCGTAAATCTCAAATATTCCCCAATCGGTCCCCTCTACCTCTGGGAGAGGGCTAGGGTGAGGGCAAGCGGTCTCAAGCCCTAAGAAAGCTCAGCACCCAGCACCACACTCAACGCACTACGCGCATCATCCAGCTGCACCAACGTCGCATGCCGGGCACCCAGGGCATCGCGGTTCTCGATGGCGGTCAGAATCGCCTTGTGCCTGGGCAACGCCAGTTCATGCAGATTCGGCCGCTGATTGGAATGCTTCAACGCCTCGGCAATCGCTACCGCCAACATGTTGCACAGGTTCGCCAGCAAGTCGTTGTGCGTCGCATCGGCGATGCGGCTGTGGAAGTCCAGGTCCGGCTGCAACAGCGCTTCCGGGGTCGGCGCGGCTTCCATGCGTTGGTAGGCTTCGTTGATCGCGGCGATGTCGGCATCAGTCGCATGCTGAGCGGCGAGGGCGGCCGCTGCCGGTTCGATGATGCTGCGCACGCTGGTCAGCACGTTGAAGAATTCATTTTGCGGGCTGCTTTGCATCAG
The DNA here is from genome assembly GCF_029959775.1 of Pseudomonas sp. PS01270. Taxonomy (NCBI): domain Bacteria; kingdom Pseudomonadati; phylum Pseudomonadota; class Gammaproteobacteria; order Pseudomonadales; family Pseudomonadaceae; genus Pseudomonas; species Pseudomonas sp. PS01270. Next base: position 8,089 of record NZ_JASCPT010000115.1, read on the forward strand.
CCAGTGCAGCACGTCCGGGTCGAGCATGTGCCATTCGCGGCGAGCCTTGACCACGGTGCCGACGCGCGGTTTGGAATACACCAGACCCTTGGCCACCAGCACCCGCGTCGCTTCGCGCAATACCGGGCGACTGACCGCGTACTCCTCGCACAGCAGGGCTTCGGCGGGCAGTTTGTCGTCGGGCAAAAAGCGTCCGGAGACGATCTGCATGCCCAGTTCCTGGACGATGCGCGAGTGCATGCTTTTACGGTCGGAAGGTTTGCGGTAATCCATGGGGAGTGGCGCGATCCTGAGCGATGGAGATGCCGCGCATCATAGCAGGCACGGCACAATCTTGAGGTAGGCAATGATCGTTCCCACGCTCTGCGTGGGAATGCCTCAAGGGACGCTCCGCGTTCCAGCTCTGAAAGGGACGCGGAGCGTGTCCCGGGCTGCATTCCCACGCGGAGCGTGGGAACGATCAGTGGGGTGTCAATGAGAGTGGCGGGGGACTTCAGCGCCTCGGCAGCCAACCAGGAAGTCAAAGTCGCAACCCTGATCCGCCTGCAGCACGTGGTCGATGTACAGCTGACGATAACCGCCCACCAGCAACTGTTGCGGTGCTTGCAGATCGGCCATTCGCGCGGCCAGTTCAGCATCCGGAATGTCCAGATGCAGACGGCCGCTGGCGCAATCGAGTTCGATCCAGTCGCCTTCCTTTACTGCCGCCAAAGGCCCGCCGGCTGCGGCTTCCGGGGCGACGTGCAAAACCACCGTGCCGTACGCGGTGCCGCTCATGCGTGCATCGGAAATGCGCACCATGTCGGTCACGCCTTCTGCCAACAGTTTGGCCGGCAGGCCCATGTTGCCGACTTCAGCCATGCCCGGATAACCCTTCGGCCCGCAGTTTTTCATCACCAGAATCGAATCCTTATCGACGTCCAGCTCCGGATCGTTGATCCGCGCCTTGTACATGTCGAAGTTCTCGAACACCACCGCACGTCCGCGATGCTGCATCAGTTCAGCGCTAGCGGCGGACGGCTTGAGCACCGCGCCCAACGGCGCCAGATTGCCGCGCAACACACAGATGCCACCGTCAGCGCGAATCGGATTGTCGAGGGTGCGGATCACTTGGTCTTCGCCATAGATCGGCGCGTCCTTGGTGTTCTCGCCGATGGACTTGCCGTTGACGGTCAGTGCGTTCGGGTTGGGGATCAGATTGGCTTCACCGAGGCGACGCAGTACCGCTGGCAAACCGCCGGCGTAGTAGAACTCTTCCATCAGGAAACGCCCGGACGGTTGCAGGTCGACGATGGTCGGCATGCCGCGACCGATGCGGGTCCAGTCGTCCAGGTCGAGCTCGACGCCGATGCGCCCGGCGATGGCTTTCAAGTGGATCACGGCGTTGGTCGAACCGCCGATGGCAGCGTTGACACGAATAGCGTTTTCGAAGGCTTCCTTGGTGAGGATCTTCGACAGTTTCAGGTCTTCACGCACCATCTCCACCGCACGCATGCCGGACATGTGCGCCAGCACATAACGGCGCGCATCTACGGCCGGAATCGCCGCGTTGTGCGGCAGCGAAGTGCCCAGCGCTTCAGCCATGCACGCCATGGTCGACGCGGTGCCCATGGTGTTGCAGGTGCCCGCCGAACGCGACATGCCGCCCTCGGCTGCGAGGAAGTCATCGATGGTGATGGTGCCGGCCTTGACCTGTTCGCTGAGCTGCCAGACCACGGTGCCGGAACCGATGTCCTTGCCTTTGTGCTTGCCGTTGAGCATCGGCCCGCCGGTGACGACGATGGCCGGCACGTCGCAACTGGCCGCGCCCATCAGCAGTGCTGGAGTGGTTTTGTCGCAACCGGTGAGCAGCACCACGCCGTCGATCGGGTTGCCGCGAATCGCTTCTTCAACGTCCATGCTCGCCAGGTTGCGGGTGAGCATGGCGGTCGGGCGCAGGTTCGATTCGCCATTGGAGAACACCGGGAATTCCACCGGAAAACCACCGGCCTCGATCACCCCGCGTTTGACGTGCTCCGCGATCTGGCGGAAGTGCGCGTTGCACGGAGTCAGTTCCGACCAGGTATTGCAGATGCCGATGATCGGCTTGCCGTGGAACTGATGGTCGGCGATGCCCTGATTCTTCATCCAGCTGCGGTACATGAAGCCGTTCTTGTCGGCCGTGCCAAACCATTGGGCGGAGCGCAGGGTGGGTTTCTTATCAGACATGATCGATTCTCTTATTGTAAGACTATTGTTTGCGAGCTGACGCTTAATCTAAGCTCAAAATCCGCGCTTTGGAAGAGTTGTTGGGTAATTAGTATTACTATATAGTCGTTTTCGACGGAGGGATGGCCCTGGCTTTTTTGGCGAGAGGCGTCCCCCGAGGTTCTATAAAAACAACAATCGGAGACCGATCTCATGAGCCAGGAATTGCGGCTTGTCCGGCGCATCACACTGAAACTGATTCCCTTCCTGATCCTGCTGTACCTGATCGCCTATGTGGATCGCTCCGCCGTCGGCTTCGCCAAGCTGCACATGGGCGCCGACATCGGCATCGGCGATGCGGCCTATGGCCTCGGTGCCGGGCTGTTCTTCATTGGTTACTTCCTTCTCGAGATTCCCAGCAACCTGATGCTCGAACGCTTCGGCGCGCGGCGCTGGTTCGCGCGGATCATGATCACCTGGGGCGCGATCACCATCGGCATGGCCTTCGTGCAAGGGCCGCACAGCTTCTATGTGATGCGCTTTCTGCTCGGCGCGGCCGAGGCGGGCTTCTTCCCCGGCGTGCTGTACTACATCACCCAATGGTTCCCGGTGCGCCATCGCGGCAAGATCCTCGGCCTGTTCATCCTCTCGCAACCCATCGCGATGATGATCACCGGTCCCGTGTCCGGTGGCTTGCTGGGCATGGACGGCATCCTTGGTCTGCATGGCTGGCAGTGGCTGTTCATCGTCATCGGCACGCCGGCGATCCTGCTGACCTGGCCGGTCCTGCGCTGGCTGCCGGACGGCCCGCAGCAAGTGAAGTGGATGGATCAGGCGGAAAAAGACTGGCTGACCGGCGAGCTGAAAAAGGACTTGCAGGAGTACGGCCAGACCCGTCACGGCAACCCTCTGCATGCGTTGAAAGACAAACGCGTGTTGCTGCTGGCGCTGTTCTATCTGCCGGTGACCCTGAGCATTTATGGTCTGGGCCTGTGGCTGCCGACGTTGATCAAACAGTTCGGCGGCAGCGATCTGGTCACCGGGTTCGTTTCTTCGGTGCCATACATTTTCGGGATCATCGGCCTGCTGATCATTCCGCGCAGCTCCGACCGCTTGAATGATCGCTACGGCCACTTGGCGGTGCTCTATGTACTCGGTGCGCTGGGCCTGTTCCTCAGTGCCTGGCTGTCGCTGCCGGTGGCGCAACTGGCGGCGCTGTGTCTGGTGGCGTTTGCGTTGTTCTCGTGCACCGCCGTGTTCTGGACCTTGCCCGGTCGCTTCTTTGCTGGCGCGAGTGCTGCGGCGGGGATTGCCTTGATCAACTCGGTGGGCAACCTCGGCGGTTACATCGGGCCGTTCGTGATCGGCGCTTTGAAGGAATACACCGGCAATCTGGCGTCCGGACTGTACTTCCTCTCGGGCGTGATGGTGTTCGGGCTGATTCTGACCGGCATCGTTTATCGCGTGCTGGAACGCAAACACGTGTTGCCCGTCGACCAGTTCGCCGCCAGCGCCCGTGGCGCGACCCGAACCTGACACCTATGGATCAATTACCCCCCCTGTGGGAGCTGGCTTGCCAGCGATGATGGCGGCACATCCAACATTGACGTGTCAGACAGGTTGCTATCGCTGGCAAGCCAGCTCCCACAGGGTTTTGCGGTGTTTCGGAATTTTGGATAAAGGAGAGGACATATGCATCTGGTTCAATTCGAATTACCCAACGGCGAGCGCCGTGTCGGCGTGGTCGACAACGGTCAGGTCCGCGAAGTCGAGGACGCCCGCAGTGTCCGTGATCTGGCCCTGGCCGCAATCGAGGCCGGCAGCTCCCTTGAGCAGCAAGTGCAAAGCCTCGGCCTCGGTGCCAGCCACGACTACGCGCAGTTGCTCAAAGACCTGCGCATCCTGCCGCCACTCGATCACCCGGACCCGGCACACATGCTGGTCAGCGGTACTGGTCTGACCCATCTGGGCAGTGCTTCGGCGCGCGACAAGATGCACCAGCAGGCCGGCGATGAAGCGGCGATGACCGACACCATGCGCATTTTCAAATGGGGCGTGGAGGGCGGTAAACCAGCGGCGGGGCAGGCCGGTGTGCAACCGGAGTGGTTCTACAAGGGCGACGGCAGCATTGTCGTGCGTCCGGGGCAGCCGTTCCCGCTGCCGCCGTTCGCCGAAGACGCCGGCGAAGAGCCGGAGATGGCCGGCCTGTATGTCATCGGCAACGATGGCAAGCCGTATCGCCTCGGTTTCGCGGTGGGCAACGAGTTCTCCGACCACGTCATGGAGCGCAAGAATTACCTGTACCTGGCGCACTCGAAATTGCGCAGTTGCAGTTATGGCCCGGAACTTCGTACCGGTGAATTGCCTCAACACCTTGCCGGCACCAGCCGAATCCTGCGTGACGGCGAAGTGCTCTGGCAGAACGAGTTCCTCAGTGGCGAGGCCAACATGTGCCACAGCCTGGCGAACCTCGAGTACCACCACTTCAAATACAGGCAGTTCCTGCGTCCGGGCGACGTGCACATTCATTTTTTCGGCACCGCGACCCTGTCGTTTGCCGACGGCATCCGCACCCAGCCGGGCGACACGTTCGAGATCAGCCAGGCCGACTTCGGCGCACCGCTGGTCAACGGTATCGCACCGGTTCAGGCGGCTTTTGAACCGGACAGCATCGGCACCCTTTAAGGAGATCCCATGACTCAGATTCTCGGTCACAACTACATCGGCGGTCAGCGCAGCGCCGCCGGCAGCGTCAAACTGCACTCGGTCGACGCCAGCACGGGCGATGCCTTGCCGCATGATTTCATTCAGGCCACGGCCGAAGAGGTCGATGCCGCCGCCAAGGCCGCCGCTGCGGCTTACCCGACCTATCGCAGCCTCAGCGCCGAACGTCGCGCGCAGTTCCTCGACGCAGTCGCCGATGAACTCGATGCGCTTGGCGACGACTTCGTTGCCGTGGTCTGCCGCGAAACCGCGCTGCCGGCCGGACGCATTCAGGGCGAGCGCGGTCGCACCAGCGGGCAGATGCGTCTGTTCGCCAAAGTCCTGCGTCGTGGTGATTTTTACGGCGCACGGATCGATCAGGCATTGCCGGATCGCCAGCCGCTGCCACGTCCGGATCTGCGTCAGTACCGCATCGGCCTCGGCCCGGTCGCCGTGTTTGGTGCCAGCAACTTCCCGCTGGCGTTCTCCACTGCCGGTGGCGATACCGCAGCAGCACTGGCCGCCGGTTGCCCGGTGGTGTTCAAGGCGCACAGCGGCCACATGGCCACGGCTGAACTGGTCGCCGACGCGATTATTCGTGCGGCGGAAAAAACCGGCATGCCTGCCGGCGTGTTCAACATGATCTACGGTGGCGGCGTCGGTGAATGGCTGGTCAAGCATCCGGCGATTCAGGCCGTTGGTTTCACCGGTTCGCTGAAGGGCGGTCGCGCCTTGTGCGACATGGCTGCCGCACGTCCGCAACCGATCCCGGTGTTCGCCGAGATGTCGAGCATCAACCCGGTGATCGTTTTGCCGCAAGCACTGTCCACACGTCCGGAAACCGTCGCGCGCGACCTCACCGCTTCGGTGGTTCAGGGGTGCGGTCAGTTCTGCACCAACCCGGGTCTGGTCATCGGTATTCGCTCGCCGCAGTTCAGCGCGTTTGTCCAACAAGTCGCCGCTGCAATCGGTGATCAACCGGCGCAAACCATGCTCAACGCCGGCACCCTCGGCAGCTATGGCAAAGGCCTGGAAAAACTCCTGGCGCACAGCGGCATCGAGCATCTGGCCGGTAATCCGCAGCAGGGCAATCAGGCGCAGCCGCAGTTGTTCAAGGCCGATGTCAGCCTGTTGATCAACGGCGATGAAGTGCTGCAGGAAGAAGTGTTCGGCCCGACCACAGTAATCGTCGAAGTGGCCGATCAGGCACAACTGAGCGCGGCGCTGCACGGCCTGCACGGTCAATTGACCGCGACAATCATCGGCGAGCCGTCTGACTTCGAGCAATTCGCCGAGCTGACGCCGCTGCTGGAACAAAAGGTCGGGCGCATCCTGCTCAACGGTTATCCCACCGGTGTCGAAGTGTGCGATTCGATGGTGCATGGCGGCCCGTACCCGGCGACGTCCGATGCGCGCGGCACTTCGGTGGGCACGCTGGCGATCGATCGCTTCCTGCGCCCGGTGTGCTTCCAGAACTACCCAGACAGCTTGCTGCCCGAACCGCTGAAAAACGCCAACCCGCTGCGGATTCAGCGTTTGGTGGATGGCAAGCCATCGCGTGAGGCGATCTAGCCAACACCGCGATTTTTTGTGTTGATCGTTCCCACGCTCTGCGTGGGAATGCAGCCCGGGACGCTCTGCGTCCCACTGGAACGCGGAGCGTCCCTTGAGGCATTCCCACGCGGAGCGTGGGAACGATCAAGGTTCCAGCAGGGGCCTCTGGATCACATTGGGCTATCATTGGCCCTTTCCCCCTAGAAAGACTGTTTGCCATGACTGCCCAAACCCTTCTCAACGCCCTCGAACATTGCGGTATGGTCGAAATCGATGGCCTGCACGCCTTCGAATTCGCCCTCGACGAGGACGATAACCTGCACATCGAATGCATCGATGGCCGTGAAGCCAAGCACTGGCAATTCACCCCGGCGCAGGTTGCGGCTGCGACGTTCGATGAGACGCTGCAGAGCTGGCTGATCGTCGGTTACGCCAGCGACACCAAGACCACGGGCGAGCATCGTCTGGTGTGCGTCGGCGACGTAGTCAGCAGCAGCGACGATGAGGATGACAATAATGAAGATGCGTAATTTCTGGCCTTTGCTGATGGCCGGCAGCGTCGGCGCGATGGGACTTTCCAGCGCCAGCGCCGACACCTTGCAGTTGCTGGTCGGCTCGTACACCGCCGGTTCCAGCCAGGGCATCTACCGCATGCAGTTCGACAGTGCCACCGGCCAGATCGACGCCAAGCCGCTGCAAGTGGTCAAGACCGAAAACCCTTCGTGGCTGACCCTCTCGAAAGACCAGAAACGCCTGTTCGTGGTCAACGAAAACGGCCCGGGCCAGACTGACCCGGTCGGCCGCGTCAGCAGCTTCGCCATCGACCCGAACACCCATGCGCTGAGCCTGATCAATCAAGTGCAGAGCCTCGGTAACGAGCCGACCCATTCCAGCCTCAGCGCCGATGCCAGACACCTGTTCGTCAGCAACTACTCAGTGATGGAAGATCCGGGCGGTACCCTGGCGGTATTGCCGGTCGATGCCGACGGCCAGCTGAAACCGGTGGTGCAGATGAGCGGCCACCCGGCCAGCCGGGTCAACCCTGAGCGTCAGGCCTCGAATCACGTGCACTCGACGGTGTCGTCGCCGGACGGGCGCTATGTGTTCTCCAATGATTTGGGCGCGGACAAGGTTTTCATCTATCAATACGACCCGAAGGCCAACCCGCACTTGCCGCTAACCCCGGCGAAAACCGCCTCGGTAGCCTTGCCGGCCGGTAGTGGCCCGCGTCATCTGCTGTTCAGCGCTGATGGCAAACACGCTTGGCTGACCATGGAGATGAGCGCGCAGGTTGCGGTGTTCGACTACAACGACGGCGTGCTGACCCAGACGCAACTGGTCGATCTCGCGGCGGGCCAGCCAACCTCGGACAAGGCCGGCGCGGCGCTGCATGCCTCGGCTGACGGCAAGTTTCTCTACGTGAGCAATCGCGGCACGGCCAATCAGCTCGTAGTGTTCAGCATTGATCCTGCGACCGGTCAGCTCAAAGAGCTGCAAAAGCGCTCGGTCGAGGGTGATCACCCGCGCGAGTTTGCTCTCGATCCGAGCGGTAAATTCGTCTTGATCGCCAACCAGAAGAGCAACCAGATTGTCGTCGTCGAGCGCGATGCCAAGACCGGTCTGCTGGGCAAAACCGTGCAAAAACTGCCGATCGACGCGCCAAGCGATCTGAAATTCCTGGTGCGACAATAAGCCACAGGCCCCGGTCTACGGGGCCTGCATCGTTGTATTAATTGCACTGATATCGGCTAATGCTACAAAAGATTTCAAGGAGGCAACCCTCGAGCGTTACGTTTGTTTCACAGCCCGACCGGGCAAACCAAGCAAACGAACACGAGGGTTACCGCCATGAACTTCAATCTCTTCTCCGTCATCGCCGCTTCCGCCATTTCTGCCACGGTGGTATTGCCAGCCGGTGCCAACGTCGAAATCGCCAGCAAAAAATCCCACACCCAGAGCTACACCCAGAAATACCTGCAACAAAGCGCCAACTTCTACGCCGCGCTGGATCACAAAACCCAAGCCTGAAATTGCCATCTCCTTGTTGGAGCTGCCGAAGGCTGCGATCTTGATCGCAGCCTTCGGCAGCTCCAACGCGCGCGCGTAACATGA
>NZ_JASCPT010000116.1:0-16572 GCF_029959775.1 Pseudomonas sp. PS01270
CGGTTTGACATTCAGCATCTATAGTGGCTGACACATCGCATTCGCGAGCAAGCTCGCTCCCACAAGGATCTTAGTGATCCGGATTTGCCAGATTTCAGGAGTTTTTCATGCAACGCATCGACCACGTTCTGCCCTGGAGCCATTTGGGCAGCGAGCGCTCCCTCAGCGTGTTCCGCTACGGCGCCGGCAGCCGCAAGGTGTACATTCAGGCCAGCCTGCACGCCGATGAGCTGCCGGGTATGCGCACCGCGTGGGAACTCAAGCTGCGCTTGAACGAACTGGAACGGCAGGGCCGTTTGCAGGGCGTTATCGAACTGGTGCCGGTGGCCAATCCGATCGGCCTGGATCAGCATCTGCAAGGCAATCACATGGGCCGCTTCGAACTGGGCAGCGGCAAGAATTTCAACCGCGCATTCGTCGAACTCAGCGCCCCGGTCGCAGCGCTGGTGGGCGAGCGTCTGGGCGCGGATGCCGAGGCCAACGTCGCCCTGATCCGCCAGGCCATGGCTCAGGTCTTCGAGGAATTGCCAGCGCCAGCCTCGCAATTGGAAGCCTTGCACCGCTTGTTGCTGCGCCACGCCTGCGACGCCGACATCACCCTTGATCTGCACTGCGACTTCGACGCTGCGATTCACCTCTACGCGCTGCCGCAACACTGGCCGCAATGGCAATCGCTGGCGGCGCGGCTGAAGGCGGGTGTGGCATTGCTCTGCGAGGACTCCGGCGGCAGCTCATTCGATGAATCCTGCTCGACGCCGTGGCTGCGTCTGGCCAAAGCATTCCCGAACGCGGCGATTCCGGCGGCGAATCTGGCGACGACGCTGGAGCTGGGCAGCATGGGCGACACCCGCGTCGATCAGGCTCAGGCCAATTGCGAAGCGATTCTGGGCTTTCTCGCCGAGCAGGGTTTCATCAGCGGCGACTGGCCGGCGGCGCCGAGCGAATGTTGTGAAGGTCTGCCGTTCGAAGGCACCGAATATCTGTTCGCCCCGCACCATGGCGTGGTCAGTTTCTTGCGCAATGCCGGCGAGTGGGTAGAGCAGGGCGATGCGCTGTTCGAGGTTGTTGACCCGTTGCAGGATCGCGTGACCACCGTGCGCGCCGGCACCAGCGGGGTGCTGTTCGCGATTGATCGCGGGCGTTATACCGAGCCGGGGGTCTGGCAGGCGAAAGTGGCGGGGCGAGTGCCGTTTCGTACCGGCAAGCTGACGAACGACTGACAGGTTGCGGTGAAGGTGCGGGCCTCTTCGCGAGCAGGCTCGCTCCCACAGGGGGAACGCATTTCAACGGTGGGAGCGAGCCTGCTCGCGAAAGGGCCATCAGCCACGCCACAAAATTTGGATCCTCAGCCGAGAATGTTAGGCTCCCCCGCGAACCCGACACTCTGTGAAGGAACGCTGCAATGCTGAAATTGTTCGCCCTGCTGACCCTGCTCGCATCCACCGCCGTCCACGCGCAAACCACCCTGCAATCCGACCTGCCGCTCAAATACCTCGAACAGGTCCATGCCGACGCCGAACCACGTCCGCTGGTGATTTTCCTGCACGGTTACGGCAGTAACGAGGCCGATCTGATCGGCATGAAATTTCAGCTGCCGGCGCAGTACAACTACCTTTCCGTGCGCGCGCCGATGACGTTGGGTGAAGGACGTTTCCAATGGTTTCGCAAGAAGGGCGAAGGCGCCTACAACGGCGAGACCGATGATCTGAAGGTCAGCGGCCAGAAGCTGCGCGACTTTATCGCCCAGGCGGCGAAGAAATATCACGCCGCGCCGGACAAGGTGTACCTGATCGGCTTCAGCCAGGGCGCGATGATGAGCTACGAAGTGGGCCTGCGCGCGCCGGTGGCCGTCGGCGGGTTTGCCGCGTTGAGCGGGCGCTTGTTGCCGGTGCTCAAAGCCGAACTCAAGCCTGGGCAAGCGCCGCTGCCGCTGAGCATTTTTATCGGCCACGGCACCGCTGATGATCCGGTGCCTTACCGTCACGGCACCGAGGCCAACGCGCTATTGCAGAAACTCGATTACAAGCCCGAGTTTCACGCTTATCCGGGCGTCGGCCACAGCATCAGTGCGGCCGAGTTGCGCGATCTGAATGGCTGGTTGCAGCGGCTCAATCCTTGACGATGGCTTTGACCAGGGCATCGTGAGCTTTCTTGTCGCTGACGCGGGAAATCACCTGCACCAGCGCCATCTTCGTCCCCGAGCCGGCCAGCAGTGTGGTGTTCAGGGTTTGGCCACCGCCCTGGGTGGCGGTGCTGTCAACCTGACGCAGCCCCAGGCCGGTGCCTTTTTGGGTCAGGCTTTTTTCGCTGAGCTTGTTGAAGTCCGGCAGGGCCTTGCGCTGATCGTCGATGAAACTCGACACGCTGCCGTCGAGAAACTCACCGTCGTTGTCCTTGACGTTCTGCCCAGCCGGGATCTGGTTTTCGGCGGCGATGACCACGGTTTTGGTGGCCTGGTTGGTGTACATCGTGCCCTTGGCCCCGCTCGGGCTGGCGGGCAGCGGGTCGGCGACAAAGCCTTTGGGCAGGACAAAGGCAAACTTGCCGTCGAGCAGCGAGACCTTCTCGGTTTTGACCTTTTCCTTGGCGGCGTGCGCGTTGATCGCGGCGAAACCAGCGATGGCCGCCAGCATCAGGACGACGGCTTTTTTGCTCAACAATGACATGTGAATCTCCGGTGAATGGTCGCGCGAGGCGGGCGATCATCCCACGGAGCGTGCCGGGCGTTCCAGCGCGATTCGTCCGGGCGGTTATTGCGCTTGCGCCTTGGCCACTGGCCGCGCCAGCAGACGCCGGGTCACCCCGAGCATCGCCACCGACACTGCCACGCCTACGACAAAACCGCTGAGGCCCATGCTCGGCAGCGTCAGGGCCGACACCAGGCAGAACGCCGAGAACGAATACATGCCGGTCGCCGTTGCGCGCAATAACGCAGCGGTAAACGCCGGGCCGCGAGTTTGTTGCGAGAACACTGCCATGACGCTGCCGAGCACCGGGAACACCGCGAGCAGGCCGCTCCAGCGTTCGCCGACGGTGCTTGCCAGCATCGTCACCACCAGCGTCAGCGCCGCACCGGCGATCATCCGCCAGATCAGTTTGTCCGACTTCGGTGCTGGCCCGTTCAAAACCGGCTGCACTTCGGGGAACAGATAAGGCGAAGCGAGCAGTGCCACCGCTGCCGCAATCACCGAGAACGGCAAGGACGCCGGAATCACCGACAACACCGTCGCCAGCGCGGCCCACACCGCCAGTGAAATGGTCAACGCCCACGGCCAGTTCGCCCGCTGCGCCACCTGCGCATAGGTGATGCAGAACGCGATCATCGCGAACATCGCCGACAGCGCCGCGACCGCTGATTGCGCGGCAAACTGCGGCCCTTGTTCAATCGCCAGAAAGAACAGAATCGGCCCGACCACCACCGGCAATCCTGACAGCCACCCGGCCACGCTCGGCCCCCAACGTTTGCCCGCCAGGGAAATCAGCAGGAGAAAACCGGGAATCAGCAGCAGTTTGAGGATCAGCACGCGGGTGTCTCCATCGGGTCAGGATGAGCCACGTTAGCACTGCCGATTAAAGATTGCTGCCTATGTTCGCAATTTTTGTATACAAAAATTCAGGCGCGAATCCGGCTATGCTTTGATCATCAGAATGCAGCGGAGACGATACGGCGATGAACAGAACACCCAAGCTCGTACGTGGCTGTTGTGGCATCGGCTTGTGGGCGCTGTTGCTGACGCCGACGTGGGCCAATTGGCAGGACGCAGTGCCAGGGGCGCAAATCATCGGCAGTGGCGATTTCAGCGTGTTCGGCTTCGATGTTTACAGCGCGCGGTTGTGGAGTGCCGCGCGGCCTCTGGCGGACGGCCAGCCGTTTGCACTGGAGCTGATCTACCGGCGCAACATCTCGCGAGACGATCTGGTCAGCACCAGCGTCGATGAGATCAAACGCCTTGCCGGTCCTCGGGTCACTTCAGCGCAATTGGCCGGCTGGCAGGCGCAGATGCAGCAATCGTTTGTCGACGTTCAGGCCGGCACGCGCATAACCGGCGTGTATCTGCCGGGGCAGGGCGCGCGGTTTTTTGTCGGCCAGAAGCTGCAGCATGAGATTGAGGATCCACAGTTTGCCAAGGCGTTTTTCGATATCTGGCTGGATCCGCGAACACGCAGTCCCGAGTTGCGCGAGCAGTTGTTGGGGGTGAACCCATAGGTTCAGTGATCTTGCGCTTCAAGGCACTAGGCGAAACGACTAAGCTGCCGGGCTCCCGTTTTTGTTTCTGGATGTGTGCGTGAAATTCAGTCTGCCCAAAATCGCCACCGCGCCGTTTTGCCCGCCGGAAGTGGCCGGCAGTGTCGCGGTCGACCCGACTGCCTCGTTCTTCAAACGTGTGCTGCGTTTCGCCGGTCCCGGTTTGCTGGTGTCGATCGGCTACATGGACCCGGGCAACTGGGCGACCGCGATCGAGGCCGGTTCGCGTTTTGGCTACAGTCTTTTATTCGTCGTGTTGCTGGCGAGTCTGGCCGGCATGGTCGTGCAGTGCCTGTGTTCGCGGCTAGGCATCGCCACCGGGCGCGATCTGGCGCAGTTGTCCCGCGAGCGCTACAGCACGCCGACCGCGCGCCTGCAATGGATACTGGCGGAGATCTCGATCATCGCCACCGACCTCGCCGAAGTGCTTGGCTGCGCTCTCGCGTTTCACTTGCTGCTCGGTTGCTCGCTGACCTTCGGTATCGCTCTGACGGCGTTCGACACGCTGCTGGTGCTGGCCCTGCAGAACCGGGGATTTCGCCGTCTCGAAGCGATCATGCTGGTGCTGGTCGCGACCATCGGTGTGTGTTTCTTCGTCGAATTGTTGTTGATCAAACCGTACTGGCCAGACGTGGCGCTGGGCTTCAAACCCTCGCTGTCCGCGATCAGCGATGCGGCGCCGCTGTATCTGGCCATCGGCATCCTCGGCGCCACAGTGATGCCGCATAACCTGTATCTGCACACCTCGATCGTGCAAACGCGGATGATCGGCAAGGACCTGGCGAGCAAACAGGACGCGGTGAAACTGGCGCGCATCGACACCATCGGTTCGCTGGCCCTGGCGCTGCTGGTCAACGCGGCGATCCTGATTCTCGCGGCGGCGGCGTTTCACCAGTCCGGGCACACCGATGTGGTCGACATTCAGGACGCCTATCACCTGCTCGATCCGCTGGTGGGCGGTGCGCTGGCCAGTGTGTTGTTCGGCGTGGCGCTGCTCGCGTCGGGGCAGAGTTCGACCTTCACCGGGACCATCGCCGGGCAGGTCATCATGGAAGGCTATCTGAACCTGCGCATCCCGTGCTGGCAGCGGCGTTTGATCACTCGCGGGCTGGCGCTGATTCCGGCGTTCATCGGCGTATGGCTGCTCGGTGATGGCGCTATAGGCAAATTGCTGGTGTTGAGCCAGGTGGTGCTCAGTCTGCAACTGCCGTTCGCCTTGTACCCGCTGATTCGCATGACCAACGATCGGCAATTGATGGGGCCGTTCGTCAATCGCTGGCCCACGCGGGTGCTGGCTTGGGGGCTGTTTGTGTTGATCAGCGGGGCGAACAGTTGGTTGATATTGCAGTGGGCGGTTTGATCGCTGAGTTGCGGTAGCTGGCAGGGCCTCTTCGCGAGCAGGCTCGCTCCCACACGCCGCAATCTGGATGGGCAGCCGACGAGGGGTCATCCATCAACTTGTTTCGCGGCGGGCGAGCCTATACTGTATATGCACACAGTAAAGAGCCCGCGCCATGCAAATCATCGACAAGCTCAGCATCCTCGCCGACGCCGCCAAGTACGACGCCTCCTGCGCCAGCAGTGGTGCGCCCAAGCGCAGCTCCGAGGGCAAGAGCGGGCTCGGTTCGACGGACGGCATGGGCATTTGCCACAGCTACACGCCGGACGGGCGCTGTGTGTCGTTGCTGAAAATCCTGCTGACCAACTTCTGTCTTTACGATTGCCAGTACTGCGTCAACCGCCGTTCCAGCGATGTGCCGCGTGCGCGCTTCACCCCGGAAGAAGTCGTGACGCTGACCATGGATTTCTACCGGCGCAACTGCGTCAGCGGCCTGTTTCTCAGCTCCGGGATCATCCGCTCGGCGGACTACACCATGGAGCAGCTGGTGCGTGTGGCGAAGTTGCTCCGTGAAGAGCACGAATTTCGCGGCTACATCCATCTCAAGACCATTCCGGAAGCCGATCCGGCCTTGATCGAGGAGGCAGGGCGTTACGCCGATCGCCTCAGCGTCAACATCGAACTGCCCACCGACGCCAGCCTGCAGACACTGGCGCCGGAGAAGGACATCACCTCGATCAAGCAAGCGATGAACACCATCTACACCGGCGTGCAGACGGTATTGAACGAACCGCGCTCGGCAAAATTCGCCCCGGCCGGGCAGAGCACGCAACTGATCGTCGGTGCCGATGACACCGACGACAGCACCATCCTCCACAGCGCTCAATCCCTGTATGGCAACTTCCGTTTGCGCCGGGTCTATTACTCGGCATTCAGTCCGATCCCCGACAGCCCGAAAAGCGTACCGCTCGCCGCGCCGCCGCTGATGCGCGAGCATCGTTTGTATCAGGCTGATTTCCTCCTGCGCAGCTACGGCTACAGCGCTGACGAACTGCTCAAAGGCCCGGGCAATCTGGCGCTCGATATCGACCCGAAGCTGGCCTGGGCGTTGGAAAATCGCGAAGTGTTCCCGCTGGACCTCAATCGTGCCGACGCAACGTTGATCGCACGCATCCCGGGCATCGGCTTGCGCACCACCGAGCGCCTGGTCGAGTTGCGCCGCCAGCGCCGCATCCGTTACGAAGACGTCGCGCGGATGCGCTGTGTGCTGGCCAAGGCCAAGCCGTTCATCATCACCAGCGATTACCACCCGCAACAGGCGGAAGTCACCAGCCACATGCTCTACCAGCAATTGCGCGACCGGCCGATGCCGCAGCAGATGGGGTTGTGGGGATGATCAGTCTCGATTGTGACGATCTGTTCGACACCTGGCGCCAGCAGGCGCGCTGGTTGCTCAGCCATGAGATCGATCCGAGTCTGGTGAGCTGGGCGGCGGAAGGCGTTGGCGATCTGTTTGCCAGTGATGATCACATGCCCGAAGGGCAGGGGCCGTTTCAGGCGCGTATTCCCCGTGCGCTGCTTGCCACCCTCGAACAAGCGGCGCGCTATCGCGGCGAACAGCGCTGGAGCCTGTTGTATGAAGTGCTCTGGCGGGTCAGTCACGGCGACCGCACGGCGATGATGGCCGGCGACAAACTCGGCAGCGAGTTGCAGCGCCGCATCAAGCAGGTCAGCCGCGAGGCCCATCATCTGCATGCATTCGTGCGTTTCATCGAGCGGCCCAAGGATCTGCCTGGTCCACAATACGTGGCGTGGCACGAACCGGCCCATGACATCCTGCACAGCGCCAGCGAGCATTTCATCGGGCGCATGGGCCAGCATCGCTGGTTGATCGCCACACCGCGCGATGGTGTGTACTACGACGGTGAGCAATTGATTCACGAGCGGCAATGCCCGATTGAATGGCAGCAACTGGCACAGAACGTCGATGACCCCCACGGCGATTTGTGGTTGACCTATTACAGCCACATCTTCAACCCGGCGCGGTTGAACCCGAAGGTCATGCAAGGGCATCTGCCGGTGCGGTTCTGGAAGAATCTGCCGGAGGGCGAGTTGATACCGGGATTGATCACCCAGGCGCGGATGGGCAAGCAACAGAATGGGCAGGCGAGCGGGATTGCTGATCGACTTGGTAAACGGATTGCCTTGAAGAGCGAAAAGCCTACCCTCACCCCAGCCCTCTCCCGGAGGGAGAGGGAGCCGACCGAGGTGTTCTTGCGAACTCCATCGACCTGAATGGCCGAGGTGAACGCGATTTTTGAAAAGCGCACAAGTCGGCTCCCTTTCCCCCTCGCCCCCTTGGGGGCGGTCCGACGTTTCGGGAGGGCTGGGGTGAGGGGGTGACGTTCTTCAATACGACACCAGAGCCCAGCCCTATAAAAATGCCCCCCACCAATCACTCGGTGGAGGGCTTTTGAGCATCAGCAGTCGTCAGATCAAACCTTGACGATCCAGCCCGCTGGCGCTTCGATGTCGCCGGTCTGCACGCCAGTCAGCTCTTTGTAGAGCTGCTGGGTTACCGGGCCTACCTCGGTTTCGCTGTGGAACACATGCAGGTGATCGTTGTAGCTGATGCCACCAATCGGCGTGATCACCGCAGCGGTACCGCAGGCACCGGCTTCCTTGAAGTCCGACAGCTTGTCGATCAGCACGTCGCCTTCAACCACTTCCAGGCCCAGACGCGATTTGGCCAGTTCGATCAATGACAGGCGGGTGATGCCTGGCAGGACCGATGGCGAGTTCGGGGTGACGAACTTGTTGTCGTGAGTGATCCCGAAGAAGTTGGCCGAACCGACTTCCTCGATCTTGGTGTGGGTCATCGGATCGAGGTAGATCGCGTCGGCGAAGTTGGCTTTCTTGGCTTTCGAGCCCGGCATCAGGCTGGCGGCGTAGTTGCCACCGACCTTGGCCGCACCGGTGCCTTGCGGGGCCGCGCGGTCGTAGCTGGAGATCTGGAAGTTGTGCGGGGTCAGGCCACCCTTGAAGTAGGCGCCGACCGGGATGCAGAAAATCGAGAAAATGAATTCGGGCGCGGTGCGTACGCCGATGTTGTCACCGACGCCGATCACGAACGGGCGCAGGTACAGCGCGCCGCCAGTGCCGTACGGCGGAATGAACCGCTCGTTGGCGCGAACCACGGCTTTGCAGGCTTCGATGAACTGCTCGGTGTCGACCGTCGGCATCAGCAGACGCGCGCAGCTGCGTTGCATGCGCAGGGCGTTCTGGTCCGGGCGGAACAGATTGATCGAGCCGTCCTTGCAGCGATAGGCCTTCATGCCTTCGAAGCACTGCTGACCATAGTGAAGGGCAGTGGAGCCTTCGCTGATGTGCAGGACGTTATCTTCGGTCAGGGTGCCTTTGTCCCACTCGCCATCGCGGAAGTACGACAGATAGCGCTTGTCGGTCTTGATGTAGTCAAAACCCAGCTTGTCCCAATTGATGCTTTCGTTACCCATGACACCCTCTATCACTGAACAACCGCCGAAACGGTTCAAGGCTTCTGACGTTTTTTTGGATGGGCACAACAATACTTCATTCTTGAGCGGTTTCGCAGCCGGAATTCGCTCCGCTGATCGTTCCCTCGACTGATCGTTCCCACGCTCTGCGTGGGAATGCCTCATCGGACGCTCCGCGTTCGGCTGTTGGGACGCAGAGCGTCCCGGGCTGCATTCCCACGCGGAGCGTGGGAACGATCAATTCAACTGCATCTGTCACAGATGCAGCGCATGCCCCAGCGCCCGCAACGCCGCTTCCTGCACCGCTTCGCCCAAGGTCGGGTGGGCATGAATGGTGCCGCCGATATCCTCCAGGCGCGCGCCCATTTCCAGGCTCTGCGCGAATGCCGTCGACAATTCGGAAACACCGACTCCCACCGCTTGCCAGCCGACAATCAGATGATTGTCGCGACGTGCGACCACGCGGACGAAGCCGCTTTTCGATTCCAGGGTCATTGCGCGGCCGTTGGCGGCGAACGGGAAGCTTGCAACGATGCAGTCCAGTCCGGCAGCCTTGGCCTCGTCCGGAGTTTTGCCGACCACCACCAGTTCCGGGTCGGTAAAGCACACGGCGGCGATGGCGGTCGGGTTGAATTCGCGGCGCTTGCCACTGATCAGCTCGGCAACCATTTCGCCCTGAGCCATGGCGCGGTGGGCCAGCATCGGTTCGCCGCTCACGTCGCCAATGGCGTAGACGTTGCGCATGCTGGTCTGGCAACCGCTGTCGATCCTGATCGCCGAACCATTCATGTCCAGATTCAACGCTTCGAGATTGAAGCCCTGCGTATTGGGTTTGCGTCCGACCGCGACCAGTACCTGATCGGTTTCCAGATTGAGGGTTTCGCCTTCAGGATCGCGCACCTGCAACGTGCCGTCGAAACCGAGCACGCTGTGCTTGAGGTACAGTTTCACGCCCAGCTGCTTCAGCGCTTCATGCACCGGTTGCGTCAGTTCTGCGTCGTAAGCCGGCAGGATGCGGTCCTGCGCCTCGACCACGCTGACTTCGGCGCCGAGCTTGCGATAGGCGATGCCCAGCTCCAGACCGATGTAACCACCGCCGATCACGACCAGGCGTGTCGGCACAGACGTCGGCGCCAGCGCTTCGGTGGAGGAGATGATTGGCCCGCCAATCGGCAGGATCGGCAGGTTGACGCTGGTCGAGCCGGTGGCCAGCACCAGATGCTCGCACTGGATTCGGGTATCGCCGACTTCCACGGTTTTGCCGTCGATGATTTTCGCCCAACCGTTGATGACCTGAACCTTGTTCTTCTTCAGCAGCGCGGCGACGCCAGTGGTCAGGCGATCAACGATGCCGTCCTTCCACTCGACGCTTTTGCTGATATCCAGGGTCGGCGCGGCAACGCTGATGCCCAACGCCGAATGCTGGCTGTGATGCTGCGTCTGATGAAACTGCTCAGCCACATGAATCAGCGCTTTCGACGGAATGCAGCCGATATTCAGGCAGGTACCGCCCAACGATTGGCCTTCGACCAAAATGGTCGGAATACCCAATTGCCCGGCGCGGATCGCCGTGACGTAACCGCCGGGGCCGCCGCCGATAATCAGCAGCGTGGTGTTCAAAGTCTGCATTCCATTACTCCACAAACAAGGTAGCGGGTTGTTCGAGCAAGCCACGGATGGCCTGAATGAAAAGCGCCGCATCCATGCCGTCGACCACGCGGTGATCGAAGGAGCTGGAGAGGTTCATCATTTTGCGGATCACCACTTGGCCTTTGACCACCATTGGCCGTTCGACGATTTTGTTCACGCCGACAATGGCCACTTCCGGCAGGTTCAGTACCGGCGTGCTGACAATGCCGCCCAATGCGCCGAGGCTGGTCAGAGTAATGGTCGAACCTGACAGCTCATCGCGGCTGGCCTTGCCATTGCGCGCGGCGTTGGCCAAACGCGAAATTTCCGCGGCGCTGTCCCACAGGCTGCGCGCTTCGGCGTGACGCACCACCGGCACCATCAGGCCGACATCGCTTTGCGTGGCGACGCCGACATGCACCGCACCGAGGCGGGTGATGACTTGCGCTTCGTCGTCGTAACGGGCGTTCATCTGCGGGAAGTCGCGCAGGGCCACCACCAGCGCGCGAACGAGGAACGGCAACAAGGTCAACTTGCCACGGCTGGCGCCATGTTTTTCATTCAGGTGCGCACGCAGTTCTTCGATCGCGGTGACGTCGATTTCTTCGACATAACTGAAGTGCGCGGCACGCTGAGTAGCGTCCTGCATGCGCTGGGCGATCTTGCGGCGCATGCCGATCACTTGAATCTGTTCTTCGTCGTTACGCTGAGCGTACGCGGCGGCAAGTGGTGCCGAAGCGTTCGACTGACCTTGCGCCAGATAGGCTTCAAGGTCTTCGTGCAACACGCGACCGGCCGGGCCGGAACCGCGCACCAAGCGCAATTGAATGCCCAGATCCAGCGCATGTTTGCGCACGGCTGGCGAGGCTAGCGGGCGTTCATCCGCTTCGCGAGCAACCATCGGGCCTTGGCAAACGGCTGCCGGACGTGGTGCGGCGGCTGCGGCGGGTTTGCTTTCGACAGCGGCTTCAACTTTCGGCGCAACCGGTGCTTCTTTGACAGCCGCGGGTGCGGCGGACTCTTTAAGGTTGCCAGCCCCTTCGACTTCGATGCTGATCAGCACACTGCCGACCGCCATCACTTCACCCGGCTGACCACCGAGGGCAATCACTTTCCCGTGTACCGGCGACGGAATATCGACCATCGCCTTGTCGGTCATCACATCCGCCAGTACCTGGTCTTCAACCACCAGATCGCCCACCTTGACGTGCCACTGCGACAGTTCTACTTCTGCGATGCCTTCGCCAATGTCCGGCATCTTGATAACGTGCGTGCCCATTCAGACCTCCATGACCCGTTTCAACGCCGCGCCCACGCGGGACGGCCCTGGGAAATACGCCCACTCCTGCGCGTGCGGGTAGGGCGTGTCCCAACCGGTGACGCGCTCGATCGGCGCTTCCAGGTGATGGAAGCAATGCTCCTGCACCAGCGATACCAGCTCGGCGCCGAAACCGCAGGTGCGCGTGGCTTCGTGAACCACCACGCAGCGGCCGGTTTTCTTCACCGACTTGACGATGGTTTCCAGGTCCAGCGGCCACAGGCTGCGCAGGTCGATGACTTCGGCATCGACGCCGGATTCTTCGGCAGCGACTTGCGAGACGTATACGGTGGTGCCGTAGGTCAGCACGGTCACGTCCTTGCCCGGGCGAGTAATCGCGGCAACGTCCAGCGGCACGGTGTAGTAACCGTCCGGCACCTGGGCTTGCGGATGTTTCGACCACGGGGTTACCGGGCGGTCGTGATGGCCATCGAACGGGCCGTTGTACAGGCGTTTCGGCTCAAGAAAGATCACCGGGTCATCGTTTTCGATGGAGGCGATCAGCAGACCTTTGGCGTCGTACGGGTTGGACGGCATTACGGTACGCAGACCGCAGACCTGAGTGAACATCGCCTCGATGCTCTGGCTGTGGGTCTGGCCGCCGTAGATACCGCCGCCGCAAGGCATGCGCAGGGTCATCGGTGCGGTGAACTCACCTGCCGAGCGATAACGCAGGCGCGCCGCTTCGGAGATGATCTGGTCGGAGGCGGGGTAGACGTAGTCGGCGAACTGGATTTCGGCGACCGGGCGCAGTCCGTAAGCACCCATGCCCACGGCCACGCCGACGATGCCGCTTTCCGAAATCGGCGCGTCGAACACCCGCGAGGTGCCGTACTTGGTCTGCAGGCCTTCGGTGCAGCGGAACACGCCGCCGAAGTAGCCGACGTCCTGACCGAAGACGACGACGTTGTCATCACGCTCAAGCATCACATCCATGGCCGAGCGCAGGGCCTGGATCATGGTCATGGTGGTCGTGGTCATGGCGGTTTCCAACTGAATATTGTTGTTGTGATCGTTCATGTCAGATCCCCAACTGCTGACGCTGGCGCTTCAAGTGCTCCGGCATCTCTTTGTAGACGTCTTCGAACATGGTCGCGGCGCTCGGAATCTGCCCGCCGGCGAGGGTGCCGTACTGTTCGGCCTGTTTCTGCGCGGCAATCACTTCGGCTTCGAGTTCGGCGCTGACGGCGGCGTGCTCTTCCTCTGACCAGTGACCGACCTTGATCAGGTGCTGTTTCAGACGCGCGATCGGATCGCCGAGCGGGAAGTGGCTCCAGTCATCGGCAGGGCGGTATTTCGAAGGGTCGTCGGAGGTCGAGTGCGGGCCGGCGCGGTAGGTGACCCATTCGATCATGGTCGGGCCGAGGTTGCGCCGGGCGCGTTCGGCAGCCCAAGCGGAAGCGGCGTAGACCGCGTAGAAATCGTTGCCGTCGACCCGCAGCGAGGCGATGCCGCAACCGACGCCGCGTCCGGCGAAAGTCGTGGCTTCACCGCCGGCGATGGCCTGGAAGGTGGAAATCGCCCACTGGTTGTTGACCACGTTGAGGATCACCGGCGCCCGATAAACGTGAGCGAAGGTGAGGGCGGTGTGGAAGTCCGATTCGGCGGTGGCACCGTCACCGATCCACGCCGAGGCGATTTTCGTATCGCCCTTGATCGCCGAGGCCATGCCCCAACCAACGCCCTGAATGAATTGGGTGGCGAGGTTGCCGGAGATGGTGAAGAAACCGGCGTCCTTGACCGAGTACATGATCGGCAACTGGCGGCCCTTGAGCGGATCGCGCTCGTTGGACAGCAACTGGCAGATCAGGTCGACCAGCGGCACATCGCGGGCCATCAGGATGCTTTGCTGGCGGTAGGTCGGGAAGCACATGTCGTCGATGTTCAGCGCCAACGCCTGGGCGCTGCCGATGGCTTCTTCGCCAAGGCTCTGCATGTAGAACGACATCTTTTTCTGCCGCTGGGCGACAACCATGCGGTTGTCGTAGATGCGCGTCTTGAGCATCGCGCGCATGCCTTTGCGCAGGATCTCGACCGGCACGTTTTCGGCCCACGGGCCGAGGGCGTTGCCCTGATCGTCAAGCACGCGAATCAGGCCACGGGCGAGGTCGGCGGTATCGGCAGGTTCTACATCAACAGGAGGTTTGCGCACCGTACCGGCATCGGTCAGATGCAGGTAGGAAAAATCGGTTTTGCAGCCGGGACGGCCCGAGGGTTCAGGGACGTGCAGGCGCAGCGGTTCATACGCTTGGGTCATGGCTTCTACGCTCGATCTTGTGAATTTTTTGTAGTGAGCTGGCAGTCATTCCGGGATGAGGAAATCTTGTCCTACAACAATCATAGGCGTGGCCAAGAAGAATATTTCTCTGTGTTTCGTTGCGCTGGCGACCATTTGCAGATAGAAATTCTGCATAAACATAAAAAACAGGTGGTTTTGTCTCATGCGCAAACTGGACCGTACCGACATCGGCATTCTCAACAGCCTTCAGGAGAACGCGCGCATCACCAACGCCGACCTCGCCCGCTCGGTGAACCTGTCGCCGACGCCATGCTTCAACCGGGTCAAGGCCATGGAAGAATTGGGCTTGATTCGCGAGCAGGTCACGCTGCTGGATGCCGATCTGCTGGGGCTGCATGTGAATGTGTTTATTCACGTCAGCCTGGAAAAACAGGTAGAGGAGGCGTTGCAGCATTTCGAGGAAGCGATTTCCGATCGGCCGGAGGTGATGGAGTGCTATCTGATGGCGGGTGATCCGGATTACCTGATCCGCGTGCTGGTGCCGAGCATCCAGTCGCTGGAACGCTTCATGATGGATTTTCTGACCAAGGTGCCGGGGGTGGCGAACATCCGCTCGAGCTTTGCGCTGAAGCAGGTGCGTTATAAGACCGCGTTGCCGTTGCCGGCTAATGGATTGACGTTGGGGACGTGAAGATCAAAACATCGCAGCCACGGCAGCTCCATTCGCCGATCGTTCCCACGCTCCGCGTGGGAATGCATCCCGTGACGCTCTGCGTCACTTCTTGAGGCGGAACGCGGAGCGTCCCTGGCGGCATTCCCACGCGGAGCGTGGGAACGATCAGACTTAGGGCGCCTGACTAGGGGTCAGAGTTTGTTAAGCGGAATCTTCAGGTAAACCACGCCGTTGTCCTCAGGCGCCGGCATATTCCCCGCCCGCACGTTCACCTGAATCGCCGGCAGCAGCAACGTCGGCATGCCTAACCCAGCGTCACGTGTCGTGCGCATCTCGACGAACGCCGCTTCATCGATCCCGTCATGCACATGAATATTGCTTTTGCGCTGTTCGCCGACAGTGGTCTGGCACTGCGAGGCGCGGCCCTCGGGCGGGTAATCGTGGCAGACGTAAAGCTTCACGCTGGCCGGAAACGCCAGCAGCTTCTGGATCGACTTGAACAATTGCTGCGCATTGCCGCCAGGGAAATCACAGCGCGCGGTGCCAACGTCCGGCATGAACAGCGTGTCACCCACCAGGATCTGCTCGCCGTCGATCAGGTACGCCATGTCCGCTGGCGTATGGCCGGGGACGTGCAGGGCGGTGGCCTTGAGATTGCCGATCATGAACGACTCGTTCGGCGCGAACAGGTGATCGAACTGCGAGCCATCGACGCAAAATTCCGGCTCCAGATTGAACAGCGCCTTGAACACATTCTGCACTTTGCTGATCGATTCGCCGATGGCGATCTTGCCGCCCAGTTGACGACGCAGGTACGGCGCGGCAGACAGGTGATCGGCGTGGGCGTGGGTTTCCAGCAGCCATTGCACTTGCAGCCGGTGCGCACGCACGAAAGCGATGATCTTGTCCGCCTGCGCCGTGCCGGTGCGCCCGGCAGCGCCGTCGTAATCGAGCACCGGGTCGACGATCGCGCACTGGCCGCCGTCGGCTTCATAGACCACGTAGCTGTAGGTCGAGGAGGCAGGGTCGAGGAACGCTTCAATCAGGGCGGGCATGGCGAAAACCTGTGCTGGGGAATTTCGGGTTGCAACACTTTATGTAAAAACATAATGTTCGCAGCTTAAGTGACCTTCAAGGCCTCGTGCAAATGCAATCCAGTCTGACCGAATGTGAAGTCGCCCAACTGCGCGCCTCGGCGTCCAAAGCCTGCGCCTTGCTCAAAGCCCTGGCCAATGAGGATCGTCTGTTGATCCTCTGTCAACTGACCCAGGGCGAACGCAACGTCGGCGAGCTGGAAAAAATGACCGGCGTACGCCAGCCGACGCTGTCCCAACAACTGGGCATCTTGCGCGATGAAGGCCTGGTCGCGACCCGCCGCGAAGGCAAATACATTTTCTACGGCCTGGCCAGTCACGAAGTGATCCAGGTGATGAAGACCCTGTCGGGGCTGTATTGCGGAGCGGTACTCAAGAGCTGGGAACAGCCATAAATGCCAGCCCTCACAAACATCTCCTGTGGGAGCGAGCCTGCTCGCGAAGGCGGCGTGTCAGCCGACGAATAGTTGACTGAGCCACCGCTTTCGCGAGCAGGCTCGCTCCCACAGGTTGTTTGGT
>NZ_JASCPT010000117.1:0-16541 GCF_029959775.1 Pseudomonas sp. PS01270
GGCTCGCTCCCACACGATCCAGATTCACTGAAGATCAAACGTGGGAGCGAGCCTGCTCGCGAATGGCCACACCGCGGTTCAAAACCTTCAACCTCTGGAAACCGGCAACGGCGCAAACAGCGCCTCGATATCACTCTGTTCCAGTTTGAATCCGCCCGTCGTGCCGCCCTCGAGCACCGCCCCGGCCAGCGCCGCTTTCTCCTGCTGCAACGCCTGGATCTTCTCTTCGACGGTGCCTTTGGCAATCAACTTGTAGACGAACACCGGATTGTTCTGCCCGATGCGATACGCCCGATCAGTCGCCTGATTCTCCACCGCCGGGTTCCACCACGGATCGAAGTGAATCACCGTGTCCGCCGCCGTCAGGTTCAGACCGGTACCGCCGGCCTTGAGGCTGATCAGGAACAACGGCACCTTGCCGCTCTGAAAATCCTTCACCGGCGTGCGCCGATCGGTGGTGTCGCCGGTCAGCAACGAGTAGGCAAGCCCGCGTTGCTGCAACTCCTGCTCAATCAGCGCCAGCATCGAGGTGAATTGGGAAAACAGCAGAATGCGCCGACCTTCGCCGAGCAATTCTTCGAGCATCTCCATCAGGCTGATCAGCTTGCCGCTGCCCGAGCGCAACGCCTTCGCCGTGAGCGGCATATTGACCAGGCGCAGATCACAGCAGACCTGGCGCAGCTTGAGCAGCGCATCGAGGATGATGATCTGACTGCGCGCCACGCCGCTGCGGGCGATTTCGTCGCGGACCTTTTTGTCCATCGCCACACGCACCGTCTCATAGACGTCGCGCTGACCATCGCTGAGTTCGACCCAGTGGATGATCTCGGTTTTCGGCGGCAACTCGGTGGCGACCTGATCCTTCTTGCGCCGCAGCAAAAACGGCTTGATACGTGCGGTCAGGTGCTGCATGCGCTGCACATTGCCGTGCTTCTCGATCGGCGTGCGGTAATCGCGATTGAAGGATTTACTGTCGCCGAGCCAGCCGGGCATGAGGAAATGGAACTGTGACCACAGCTCACCGAGGTGGTTTTCCAGCGGCGTACCGCTCAGACACAAGCGCTGACGGGCCTGCAAGTCACGGGCAGCCTGGGCGGCTTTGCTCAGCGGGTTCTTGATGTTCTGCGCTTCGTCGAGAATCAGCACGCTCCACGACTGTGGCTGCAAGATTTCCAGATCCCTGGGCAGCAATGCATAAGTGGTCAGCACCAAGTCGTATGCGCCCAGATTGGCAAAGTCCTTTTGCCGCCCGGTGCCGTGCAGCGCCAGGACTTTCAACTGCGGCGTGAAGCGCTCGGCTTCGTCGAGCCAGTTGGGAATCAGGCTGGTCGGCATCACCGCCAGTGCCGGACAGTCCAGACGCCCGGCGTGTTTTTCCGTGAGCAGATGCGCCAGGGTCTGCAGGGTTTTGCCCAGGCCCATGTCATCGCCCAGAATGCCGCCGACCTCCAGCTCGCGCAGGGTCTGCATCCAGTTCAGGCCTTCGAGCTGATACGGACGCAGCTGCGCGTTGAGGCCGGCCGGCGCAGCAACCTGGGCGTGGCTGGAATTCTGCAGACGCTTGGCAAAAGTGCGCAGACGTTCGCCGCCCTGCCAATCCAGCGGCACGCCATCGAGCATACTCAGACGCGCGGCGTCTGGAGCGGTCAAGCGCAGCGCATCACCTTGATGGCCGCCCAGGTACAACTCGCCCAGCGTCGCCATCAGCGGTTTGACCCGACTCAGCGGCAACGCGACTTTGGCGCCCGCCGGTTCGCCAAAACCGCTGGGCTTGAGCTCGATCAGGAGTTTTTCATCATCGCTGCGCTGCGCCAGATTGACCGGGTCGAGCAAGCGCGGCTGGGTCCGCAACAGGTGTAGAAGAATCGGCAGCAAGCTGTAGCGCTCGCCGTTGACGACGATACCCAACTGCAAATCAAACCACTGATGCGTAGCCTCTTCTTCAACCTCCGCGTACCACTGCTCAACCGGTTGTACATCGAAATGGAAACCGGGACTGATCTCGATTTTCCAATTTGCGGCGCGCAGCGTGGCCAGCCCTTCGTGCATGAACCCGAGCCAGGCGGAATCATCCGGCAGGGTAAACATCTCGCCGGGACGATCCATTGCACTCTTGCGCGTGGCTTTCTTGAAGCCATGTTTTTGCAGGTTCTGGCGCAGCTTCTTTTCCAGCGCCGGTTGACGCTGAATGCGCTGGGTTTCGCTGCCGTTGAGGATCATCACTTCCGGGTTGCGATCCACCGCCGGATGACCGTTGTAGGTAAACAGCAGAGCGGCGCGGTGCTCCAGCACATATTCCCAGCGCGAGCGTTCTCGGCCGCTGACCAGGGTCAATTGCGGCTGCGGCAGCACGTCATCGATGATCCGTTCGGTGAGCTTGTGCGGTGGCGCAATTTGGGTCGCCGCGCTCATGCGATGGCTGAACTGCATGGCCTGACGCGCCGGAATGTCTGGCGCCAGGGTCAAATGGCAGGCGAGCTTTTCTTCCAGCTCAGTGAACAGCGGGCCAACCTGGCGCTGCTCACGATCAAGGTAATAAAGCGGCTCCAGCGCCAGCACGGTTTCCTGCGCGGCTTCGGCACTGCTCCATTGCGCGCGGAATCCGCCGTCAGCCTGCTCGGCCCAAGAGAACTGACCGACGCGTTTCGCCCCCGGTGTCAGCGCTCGCAGGTCTTCGAAGTCGAGGAACAGCCGCGAGGTGCGCAGGAGCATTTCCAGCAGTTCGGCGCCACTGCTGCCTTCCAGCGGATAGCCGCTGTAATAGGCGTGATGGGAATGCATGGCGACCAACAGCCGGGCGATGCGCAGATCCAGCTCGGACAGGTAGCCGGGCTGGCGCATGAGCATTTCCGCGAGCGAGTACATCGGTTTGACCTCGCGTAACTCGCCGCTCTTGAGCTGGTAGACCTTGAAAATATCCAGCAGCCACTTGCCGTTCGCAGACGTCGGTTTGAGCTTGTAAAACAGACGCGTACCTGCGGTTTGCGCACTTTCTTCAGCGGGCTTGGCCGGCACGGGAATTGTCGAAAGCCAATGCTCCAGCGCTCGTCCCAACGGGGTCTGCGCGTCACTTCCAGACGCATCCTCGCCAGTGCCCAGCAGGTGATAGAGCACCGCTGCGCTGTGCTTGCAGTCCAGTGCAACCGGACAGCTGCACAGACATCGCAAGCTAACCGATCCCAACCGATCTTCTGACAGGTAAATGGTTTGCTCATACGCCTGAAGTTGCGATCCGACGCAGAACGCCTCTATCTTCCTGTCATCGATCTCGAGGACCTCGACCCGGTCATCGGCGGCATAAGCGCGGGCCTTGGCCAACGCCTTGCTACTGAATGCGTGGGTCCATGTCAGCCCTTTGAGCCGCTCGATGAAAATGCTCATGGACAGTCCTTAGCTGGCCAGCACTCGGGCCAACGTTGATTTCACCTTGCCCATACCGTCGTGCAGGGCCTGCTCGATTTCAGCCATGGTGATGACTTCGGTGGTCTTGCCGGCTGCAGGATTCACCACCAGCGCCAGACAGGCGTAATCCAGATCCAGCTCACGCGCCAGCGCTGCTTCCGGCATGCCGGTCATGCCGACGATGTCGCAGCCGTCACGCTCCAGTCGCACGATCTCGGCGACCGTTTCCAGACGCGGTCCCTGGGTGCAGGCGTACACGCCTTGATCGCTGAATTCGCAGCCTTCGGCGGCGACTGCTGCAATCAATTGCTGACGCAACGGCTCGCTGTAGGGAAAGCTGAAATCGATGTGGGTGACGTGCTCCAGATCATCGGCGAAATAGGTGTGCTCGCGCCCACTGGTGTAGTCGACGATCTGGTGCGGCACGCAGAAATGCCCGGTGCCCATGGCCGGATGGATCCCGCCCACCGCGTTAACGGCGATGATCGCTTCGGCACCGGCCTGCTTCAACGCCCACAGGTTGGCGCGGTAGTTGACCTTGTGCGGCGGGAAACGATGCGGGTGACCGTGACGGGCGAGGAACAGCACTTCCTTGCCAGCGTACTCACCAATCTGCACCTCGGCCGAAGGCGCGCCGTACGGGGTGTCGACTGCCAGCGACTGGCGAATGCTCAGGCCTTCGAGCTGAGTCAGGCCAGTGCCACCGATGATTGCGTAAACGGTCATAACGAAAAATCCTTACTCGATCAGTTGAGCGTCTTTGAGCGCGCCGAGGGCGGTGAGCCAACGCGGGTCCTGACGATAATCGGTGCTGGCGAAGGCCTGCCCGCGCATCTTCGCGATGCGCGCGGAAGGCTTGACCTTCATACGCTGGGCAGCACTCAACGCCAGCTCGGCTGCCGCGCGGTCGTTGCACACCAGACCCATGTCGCAACCGGCACTCAGCGCGGCTTCGATGCGGCTGGCAGCGTCGCCGACCACGTGGGCGCCGGCCATCGACAGATCATCGCTGAAGATCACGCCATCGAACTGCAACTCGCCGCGCAGGATCTCCTGCAGCCAGCGTCGGGAGAAACCGGCGGGCTGCGAGTCGACTTGCGGATAGATGACGTGGGCCGGCATGACGGCGGCCAGTTGTTTGCTGAGTTTGGCGAAGGGCACCAGATCATTGGCGCGGATCACGTCGAGACTACGCTCGTCGTTCGGGATCGCCACATGGGAGTCGGCTTCGGCCCAGCCGTGGCCCGGGAAATGTTTGCCGGTGGCGGCCATGCCGGCGCTGTTCATGCCGCGAATGAATGCACCGGCGAGCAAGGCAGCGCGCTCGGGATCCCCTTCGAAAGAACGGGTGCCGACCACGGCGCTGCGCTGATAGTCCAGATCCAGCACCGGGGCGAAACTCAGGTCGAGCCCGACCGCCAGCACTTCGGTGGCCATGATCCAGCCGCATTGCTCGGCGAGATACTCTGCATTCGGGTTATCGGCGATGGCGCGCATCGCTGGCAGACGGACGAAACCCTGACGCAGACGCTGCACACGCCCGCCCTCTTGATCCACCGCCAGCAGCAGATCCGGGCGAATCGCGCGGATCGCGGCGCTGAGTTCGCGCACTTGGCGAGGATGCTCGATGTTGCGGGCGAAAATGATCAGGCCGCCCACTTCGGGCTGACGCAACAATTGGCGATCTTCGGCCGTCAGCCAGGTACCGGCGACGTCCACCATCAACGAGCCTTGCAGGCCAGCAGTCATAGAGATTCCTTGAAAACGAAAAACCCGATCTGCTTGCATTCGCTACCGTGGGCAACGCCCGGACGGTTAGCAGAATTCATGCAGATCGGGTTCAGTACGAGAGTCGGCATGGCCGGCTAGCTTAGCGGATACCAGCTGCCGCGCCCACCCGTGCGCAGTCAAACCTTGGCGGCGACCGGCATGGATTTGCTGCGCGGGCGCAATTGCGCACTGGCCATGGCTGTATCGGTGACGCCAGTTTCGGCGCGCATGCCAGCAGCGAGGAACGGCACCATCAGGCGCATCACTTGTTCGATGGAGGTATTGACGCCGAAATCGGTCTCGGCGATCGCGCGCAAGGCCTTGATCCCGGACATGCTGAACGCCGCAGCGCCAAGCATGAAGTGCACGCGCCAGAACAGCTCGATCGGTGGAATGCGTGGCGCCGCTTCATTGACCAGCAGCATGTAGCGGCGGAACACCTTGCCGTACATGTCTTCCAGATAACGTCGCAAGTGGCCCTGGCTCTGGCTGAACGCGAGGCCGAGCAAACGCATGAAGATCGACAGATCGTTACCGCTGCGAGGCTGCACGACGAGCGCCTGCTCGACGAGAATTTCCAGCAACTCCTCGAGGGTCGGCTTGTTCTCAGGCTTGGCCTGACGGCGCTCCAGCTCTTTATCAAGGCTCACGCAGAACGGACCGAGGAAGCGCGAGAACACAGCTTGAATCAACGCCTTTTTCGAGCCGAAGTGATAATTCACCGCAGCCAGATTGACGCCAGCCTTGCTGGTGATCAAACGCAATGAGGTTTCAGCGAATCCTTTCTCCGCGAACAACTGCTCGGCAGCATCAAGAATGCGTTCAACGGTTTCCGACTGGGCCATGGCTACTCCGCCTGACAAACACTTGTTTGAAACATACGTTTCAGCCTGTGCCTTGTCAAGCCTGCCGGTTCGTTTTGGGAATGGTCGGTCAGCTATTTAACCACACAAGGCGCCAGCATTAATAAGCGCCCTGCGCGACCGCTCGGCGGACGGCAAAAAAACGCCCATTGCCAAGACCGCTTCACTGTATATAATCCCAGTCACTGTATAAAAAGACAGAGCGATCAATATGCTAAAGCTGACGCCACGCCAAGCCGAGATTCTGGCCTTTATCAAACGTTGCCTCGAAGACAACGGCTATCCGCCCACCCGTGCGGAAATCGCTCAGGAACTGGGTTTCAAATCGCCCAACGCGGCGGAAGAACATCTCAAGGCCCTCGCCCGCAAAGGCGCGATCGAGATGACCCCAGGTGCTTCCCGCGGCATCCGTATTCCCGGCTTCGAAGCCAAGGCCGACGACTCCACCCTGCCGATCATTGGCCGAGTGGCTGCCGGCGCGCCGATCCTCGCCCAGCAGCACATCGAAGAATCCTGCAACATCAACCCGACCTTCTTCCATCCTCGCGCCGACTACCTGTTGCGTGTGCACGGCATGAGCATGAAGGACATCGGCATCTTCGACGGCGACTTGCTGGCTGTTCACACCACCCGCGAAGCGCGTAACGGTCAGGTTGTGGTTGCCCGCATCGGCGACGAAGTGACGGTCAAACGCTTCAAGCGTGAAGGCAGCAAAGTCTGGCTGATTGCCGAAAACCCCGAGTTCGCCCCTATCGAAGTCGACCTGAAAGATCAGGAACTGGTGATCGAAGGCTTGAGTGTCGGCGTCATTCGCCGCTAAAGGAGGCTCCATGCAGTTCCCACACACACCTCAGCAAACACAACTGCCTTTGTTTGAAGCGTTTCTGGCGCAACCGATTGCGCCGATCCTCAAAGACGTGGTCGAGCGTGACTGGAATGCCAAACCTGACGCCTTCAGTGAGCTATCACTGCGTGGTGCGGCCGGGAACTGCCTGAACCTGCTAGCGCCGATCCTGCGTGAATTGAGCGAGGATCAGGATGCGCGCTGGCTGACGCTGATCGCCCCACCCGCCAGTCTGACGCAAACCTGGCTGCGCGATGCCGGCCTGAATCGCGAACGCATTCTTCTGCTGCAACCGCGCGGCACTCAGAGTGCTCAGCAACTGGCGTGCGAAGCGTTGCGGCTGGGTCGCAGCCACACCGTGGTGACCTGGCTAAACCCGTTGAATGCCAATTCGAGGCAACAACTGATCAGCGCCGCGCGTACGGGCGAAGCTCAGAGCCTGAACATTCGTTTGGGTTGATTGATTGGTAATGCGCGCTGTGTGAAGCGCAGGGCTTCTCCAGGGACAGAGAAGCCGATCTGAAGCGCAAGCGACCGAGAAAAGACCAAAGCGTGGATCAATGAAGAACCCGCGGCCCCTCTTCCTTATCAAACTCGCCTTCAACCATACGACCTGCCATCTGCACGCCAACGCTCAACATCGCTTTGGCGATTTCAACGTGCTGGCCCTGCAGGAACGCTTTGGCATCCTCGGAGAAATCCAGCGTCACCAGAGAACCTTCGTCCTCAGCCCTGCGCAGTTCGATTCGGCCGTCTGGTAACTCGACAATTTCTAGAAAGGACGTTGGCATATAGGTCTGTTCTCCACGAAAGGCAGCGATTATATAGACATCATTCGAGCTTCGCTCAGGATCTTGACCAGCAGCATGTTTCAGATTGCCACTGCGCCAAACTACCTCAGCACTCGTTCAAGCCTTCCCGGAAACGCAGGGCCAGGCCCTTGAGGTTCTGCCGCCAGCTCTCCAGCTCATCTCGACTCAATTCTTCTGGCGCTTGTTCTTCATCTAGATTAATCGCTTGGATCAGCGGTTGTGTCACGTCGCC
The DNA here is from genome assembly GCF_029959775.1 of Pseudomonas sp. PS01270. Classification (NCBI taxonomy): domain Bacteria; kingdom Pseudomonadati; phylum Pseudomonadota; class Gammaproteobacteria; order Pseudomonadales; family Pseudomonadaceae; genus Pseudomonas; species Pseudomonas sp. PS01270. The sequence continues at coordinate 7,924 of NZ_JASCPT010000117.1, forward strand.
TTTCGGCTTGCGTGGCGCCCTCGGTGGCTGAAACAGTGCTGCGTGCGCCGCCAGCAGTTTCGCCAGCCAGGTTTCCGGATTACCGGCCAGCTCGACCATTTCCGCCAGCTCCGGGATCGCTATCGATTCCAGCACTTCGCGCCTCAGCAACTCCTCCGCCCTCGGCGAATTGGCCTGCGGCAGACGATAAAAGCCAGCGATCTCATGACACAAGCCCAGCAGTGCGCCGTAGAGGTGAAACAGCGCCGACTCACGCCCGGCCTGGATCAGCGCCAGAGTATTCATCGCCCGCCCTTCTTCAGCACGAGCCAGAGCTTCGAGTGACAGGCCGGCGAAATAGATCTTCTGGTTGGTGCGGGTATAGAGTTCGTGGGCCATGACGGCAGCCTCCACAACGAAATAATTGCTTCACACAGGCCCGGCAGTGTCATGGATCAACCAATGCCAGCGCAAGCAAAAAACAAAAAGGCCGCATGAAACCCCGAAGGTTTCATGCGGCCTTTTCGCTGTTCAGACTAACGCTTACTCAGCCTTGGCCTTTGCGCTGCGCTTGTCTTCAACAGTCCACTTGCCACCGTCGTAATACGCCTTCCAGCCTGTCGGCTTGCCGTCGACCTCGGTCTGAACGTATTGCTCCTTGGTCTTGCGGCTGTAGCGGATGACCGCTGGCAGACCGTCAGGATCCTTTTGCGGAGCCTCGCACAGGAAGTGGTACTTCGGATCAATCTCGTCCTTGTGCGGCAGAATCTCGATCACCAACGGAGCGCGGGTCTCGCGGTTTTTCGGGAACTGGCTGGCAGCCAGGAACAGACCGGAGGCACCATCGCGCAGGATATAGGTGTCGTTGACCTTTTCGCATTTCAGCTCAGGCATCTTCACCGGATCCATCTTCGGCGGCGCCGCGTCACCGCTCTTCAGCAGCTTGCGGGTGTTCTTGCACTCCGGGTTGGTGCAACCGAAGAACTTGCCGAAACGGCCGGTCTTGAGCTGCATCTCGCTGCCGCACTTATCGCATTCCAGACTCGGACCTTCATAGCCCTTGATGCGATAGCTGCCTTCTTCAATTTCGTAACCGGCGCAATCCGGGTTGTTGCCGCAGATGTGCAGCTTGCGCTTTTCGTCCAGCAGGTAGGCGTCCATCGCCGTGCTGCAGATCGGGCAGCGATGCTTGCCACGCAGGACCAGCGATTCCGATTCGCCCTCGTCGTCCGCGGCGATTTCATCGCCCGGCACCAGGTTGACGGTAGCCTTGCAGCGCTCCTTCGGCGGCAGGCTGTAGCCCGAGCAGCCGAGGAACACGCCAGTCGATGCGGTACGAATCTGCATCGGACGACCGCAGGTGGTGCACGGAATGTCAGTCATGACCGGCTGGTTGGCGCGCATGCCGCTGTCCGGGTTTTCCGCTACTTCGAGTTTCTTCTTGAAGTCGCCGTAAAACTCGTCCAGCACGTTTTTCCAGTCGCGCTCGCCCTGCGCCACGTCATCGAGGTTCTCTTCCATGCCGGCGGTGAAGCCGTAGTCCATGAGATTGGAGAAGCTCTCGGACAGACGCTCGGTGACGATGTCGCCCATCTTTTCCGAGTAGAAACGACGGTTGTGCAGGGTCACATAACCGCGATCCTGAATGGTTGAAATGATCGCAGCGTAGGTCGAAGGACGACCGATGCCGCGCTTTTCCATTTCCTTGACCAGACTGGCCTCGGAGTAACGCGCCGGTGGCTTGGTGAAATGCTGCGACGGATCGAGCTTGATCAGCTTCATCACATCGCCCTGGGCCATGTCCGGCAGCACGTCATCATCGCCAGGCTTGGCAATCTGCGGCATCACCCGGGTGTAACCGTCGAACTTGAGGATACGGCCCTTGGCGCGCAGTTCGAAGTCGCCAGCACCGACGCTGACGGTGGTCGACAGGTACTGCGCCGGCAGCATCTGGCAGGCGAGGAATTGGCGCCAGATCAGCTCGTACAGACGCTCGGCATCGCGCTCCATACCCGCCAGCTTGCTCGGCGTGGTATTGGCGTCGGACGGACGAATCGCTTCGTGAGCCTCTTGCGCGCCTTCCTTGCTGCTGTAAACGTTCGGCGTTTCCGGCAGGTATTTCTTGCCGAATTCGTCCTCAATGTATGTGCGCGCCATCGCCACGGCGTCGGCCGAGAGATTGGTCGAGTCGGTACGCATGTAAGTGATGTAGCCGGCTTCGTACAGACGCTGGGCCATCATCATGGTTTTCTTAACGCCGAAACCGAGGCGGTTGCTCGCAGCCTGCTGCAAGGTCGACGTGATGAACGGCGCCGACGGCTTGCTGCTGGTCGGTTTGTCTTCGCGCTTGACGATGCTGTAGCTGGAAGACTTGAGCTTCTCCAGCGCAGCCATGGCCTGGGCTTCGTTCAGCGGCTTGAAGGCTTCGCCTTTTTCGCGAGCCACTTCGAAACGCACGGTCGAGCCTTTGGCAGTGCCGAGATCGGCATGCACTTCCCAGTATTCTTCGGGATTGAACGCACGGATTTCGCGCTCACGCTCGACCACCAGTTTTACCGCGACCGATTGCACGCGACCGGCGGACAGACCACGGGCGATCTTGGCCCACAGCAGCGGCGAGACCATGTAGCCGACGACGCGGTCGAGGAAGCGACGCGCCTGCTGGGCGTTGACACGATCAATGTCCAGCTCGCCCGGCTCGGAGAAGGCTTCCTGAATCGCCTTCTTGGTGATCTCGTTGAACACCACGCGCTTGTAACGGCTGTCGTCACCACCGATGGCTTCGCGCAGGTGCCAGGCAATGGCTTCCCCCTCGCGATCCAAGTCGGTTGCGAGATAGATGGTGTCAGCATCCTTGGCGAGCCGGCGCAGTTCTTCGATGACCTTCTCTTTGCCGGGAAGGATCTCGTACTGGGCTTTCCAGCCGTGCTCGGGATCGACGCCCATGCGCGAGACCAACTGCTTGCGCGCTTTCTCTTTCGGCGAGAGCACCGGACCTTCGCCCGCAGCAGCCTTGCCGCGCTTGGCGGCTGGCTCTTTGCTGGCGCTAGCCGAACCGCTGGTGGGCAGGTCTCGGATATGGCCGATACTCGACTTCACCACGTATTGGTTACCCAGATACTTGTTGATGGTCTTGGCCTTAGCCGGGGATTCCACAATGACCAGCGATTTGCCCATGGATCAGAAAATTCCTGAATTCTAGAAGTGAAAGGCGGTTGGCGCCTGACGCGGCACCGCTATATATAGTTGATACAAGGTGAGGTCAAGCGCAGGGTTGTCTGCGCAGTCGCCTCAATCCTTGTCAAAAAGGCTCGGTTCGGCTTGCACCAAAGCAAAGCGCGGCACCTGCTCGCCGTCAACCTCGACCGACTCGACGAACATGCTCAGCGGGCGCACCCAAAAGCCGTAATCGCCATACAGGGCTTGGTAAAAGACCACTTCTTCTTCGGTTTCGGAATGCCGCGCAACACTGAATACACGGTATTGCGGACCTTTGTAATGTTGGTAGAGCCCAGGTTGTATCGGCATGCTTCGGCCCTCACTGAAATCTTTTCAAAAATAAATAAAAAACCCAAAAACAAAAACCGGGGCACTGGGCCCCGGCTTCCATCGACGAGACGCTTAAACGCGTTCGAAGACGGTGGAGATGCCTTGGCCGAGACCAATGCACATAGTGGCCACCCCGAAGGTGCCGCTATTCTGCTTCATCACGTTCAACAGGGTGCCGGAAATACGTGCACCGGAGCAACCGAACGGGTGACCCAGGGCGATCGCGCCGCCGTGCAGGTTAACCTTCTCGTTCATCTTGTCGAGCACTTTCAGATCTTTCAGCACTGGCAGAGCCTGTGCAGCGAAAGCTTCGTTGAGCTCGAAGAAGTCGATATCGTTGATGCCAAGGCCCGCACGCTTCAGGGCTTTTTGTGTCGCCGGCACTGGACCATAGCCCATGATCGCCGGGTCCACACCGGCCACTGCCATCGAACGGATTACCGCCATTGGCTGGATGCCCAGGTCCTGGGCACGCTGCGCCGACATCACGATCATGCACGAAGCACCGTCGGTGATCTGCGACGAAGTACCGGCAGTCACGGTGCCGCCCTTCGGGTTGAATGCCGGCTTGAGCGCCGCCAGACTTTCCAGGGTGGTTTCCGGACGAATGGTTTCGTCGTAGTCGTACAGTTTCAGGAAACCGTTCTCGTCGTAGCCCTGCATCGGGATGATTTCGTCCTTGAACTTGCCTTCCACGGTTGCCTTGTGGGCCAACTGGTGGGAACGCACGCCAAAGGCATCCTGTTGCTCACGAGTGATGCCGTGCATCTTGCCAAGCATTTCAGCTGTCAGGCCCATCATGCCCGAGGCTTTCGCCGCGTACAGCGACATGTGCGGGTTCGGATCGACACCATGCATCATGCTCACGTGGCCCATGTGCTCGACGCCGCCGACCACGAACACGTCACCGTTGCCGGTCATGATCGCTTGCGCAGCAGTGTGCAGCGCGCTCATCGACGAGCCACACAGACGGCTGACGGTCTGGCCGGCCGAGGTGTGCGGGATCTGGGTCATCAGCGACGCCATGCGCGCGATGTTCCAGCCCTGCTCCAGGGTCTGGTTGACGCAGCCCCAGATCACGTCCTCGACTTCCGCCGGGTCGACCTTGCTGTTGCGTTCCAGCAGTTTGCTGATCAGGTGCGCCGACATATCTTCGGCGCGGGTGTTGCGGTGCATGCCGCCCTTGGAGCGGCCCATCGGAGTACGACCGAAGTCGACAATCACGACGTCTCTAGGATTCAAGCTCATAAGTTCACTCTCACTCTAGTTGGGGGCGCTTAACCGAAGAAGCTCTGGCCGTTCTTGGCCATTTCGCGCAGCTTCGCGGTCGGGTGGTACAGCGCGCCCAAATCAGCGTACTGGTCAGCCAGGGCAACGAACTCGGCAACACCGATCGAATCGATGTAGCGCAGCGCGCCGCCACGGAATGGAGGGAAACCGATACCGTAAACCAGACCCATGTCGGCTTCGGCGGCGGTTTCAACGATGCCGTCTTCCAGGCAGCGCACGGTTTCCAGGCACAGCGGGATCATCATCCAGTTGATGATGTCTTCGTCAGTGACTTCGCGCTGCTCGTAAACGATCGGCTTGAGCACTTCGAGTACCGACGGATCGGCGACTTTCTTCTGCTTGCCTTTCTTGTCGGCCTCGTAGGCGTAGAAGCCCTTGCCGTTCTTCTGGCCCAGGCGTTTGGCTTCGTACAGCACGTCGATGGCCGAACGACGGTCATCCTTCATGCGATCCGGGAAACCTTCAGCCATGACGTCGCGACCGTGGTGACCGGTGTCGATGCCGACCACGTCCATCAGGTACGCAGGACCCATCGGCCAGCCGAATTTTTCCATAACTTTGTCGATGCGGACGAAGTCGACACCGGCGCTGACCAGCTTGGCGAAACCGCCGAAGTACGGGAACAGCACGCGGTTGACCAGGAAGCCGGGGCAGTCATTGACCACGATCGGGTTCTTGCCCATTTTCTTCGCATAGGCAACGGTGGTAGCGATCGCCAGTTCGCTGGACTTCTCGCCACGGATCACTTCCACCAGCGGCATCATGTGCACCGGGTTGAAGAAGTGCATGCCGACAAAGTTTTCCGGACGCTTGAGGGCCTTGGCCAGCAGGCTGATGGAAATAGTCGAGGTGTTCGACGCGAGGATGGTGTCCTCTTTGACCTTGTCTTCGACTTCAGCCAGTACCGCTTGCTTGACCTTAGGGTTCTCGACCACAGCTTCGACGACCAGATCGACGTGACCGAAGTCGCCGTAGGACAGGGTCGGACGAATGCCGTTGAGCACTTCAGCCATCTTCGCAGCGGTCATGCGACCCTTGTCAACGCGGCCGACCAGCAGCTTGGCGGCTTCGGCCAGACCCTGCTCGATACCGTGCTCGTTGATGTCCTTCATCAGGATCGGCGTGCCTTTGGAGGCCGACTGATAGGCGATACCGCCACCCATGATGCCGGCGCCCAGTACGGCAGCCTGCTTCACGTCCTTGGCGATTTCGTCATAGGCCTTGGCCTTTTTCTTCAATTCCTGATCGTTCAGGAAGAGGCCGATCAGGCTCTGCGCAGCAGAGGTCTTGGCCAGTTTGACGAAGCCTGCAGCTTCCACTTCCAGCGCCTTGTCGCGACCGAAGTTCGCGGCTTTCTGGATGGTCTTGATCGCTTCAACCGGCGCCGGGTAATTCGGGCCGGCCTGGCCAGCCACGAAACCTTTGGCGGTCTCGAAAGCCATCATTTGTTCAATGGCGTTCAACTTGAGTTTTTCAAGTTTCGGCTGACGCTTGGCCTTGTAATCGAACTCGCCGGAGATGGCGCGCTTGATCAGCTCAAGGGCAGCTTCCTGCAGCTTCTCTGGAGCAACCACGGCGTCGCCGGCGCTGACTTTCAGGGCGTCTTCAGGACGGTTTTCCTTGCCGGCGGCAATCCACTCGATGGCATTGTCGACACCGATCAGACGCGGCAGACGTACGGTACCGCCGAAGCCCGGGTAGATGCCCAGTTTGACTTCCGGCAGACCAATCTTGGCCTTGGTGGACATGACGCGATAGTCAGCCGCCAGGCACATTTCCAGACCGCCACCGAGGGCGATGCCGTTGATGGCCACGACGGTTGGCACGTTGAGGTCTTCGAAATCGCTGAAGATCTTGTTGGCTTCGAGATTGCCAGCAACCAGCTCGGCATCCGGCAGCTTGAAGTTGTCGACAAATTCGGTGATGTCGGCGCCGACGATGAATACGTCCTTGCCGCTGCTGACGATCACGCCCTTGATCGAAGCATCTGCCTTGATGGTGTCTACGGCCTGACGCAGTTCGTTCAGGGTTAGACGGTTGAACTTGTTGACGGACTCACCCTTGAGGTCGAATTTCAATTCGACGATGCCACTTTCAAGAGCTTTAACCGTGATGGCTTTACCTTCGTAAATCATCAACTGATCTCCACGATATGGAAGCTGAACAGTACACGTCGGACGCAGGTTTATGGCTCAGAAGGACGCTTTGTTCGTCGATACTGACACCGTCCGCCTGGCACACCCGCCAACGCGATAGTCGGGATTCTGTAGGAGCAGTCTGTAAGACAAACGCTCAATTCATACGCCCGTTTGATTCGGGTACGTCACCTTCACGGAATTTCTGACAATTGTCAATCGCCCTAAATTCGGGCTGAAATGCGACTTTGCAGTCATTTCTGCACCATGATGAGCAGCAACACCCGTCTCGATGTTGAGCCATTCATAGAATCAATAGTTAGAAAAGTCGCCCTAATTTCCGCCGAGCCCTGTTCAGAAGGCTACGCTGGGGGGACTGCGAGGAAATTTGCCGGGGCGATCGAAGCGCCTGCCGCAAAAAAAGATTACCGGCCTGCCTGGCCAACCCGCCCGACGAATCATGTCGGGCTTTTTATTGCGCGTCTGCCGGACGTTTCACACCGTTGCAGTGAGAAAAGTCCGCGCGTCACGCCAGCGCTTTCAGGGTCGCGTCGATATCCTGCAGAACCGTCGCCTCGCCCTTCTCGCCCCAGTACAAGGCGATCATCTGCTTGTCCGCTTCGATCTTGAAAACATTCCCCGGCAATTTTTCGAAATAATCGAGCAGGGTCCGGTCATCGCAGACTTCTTGCCATTGATTGACCCACACGCCCGGGGTTTTCTGCCAATAGGTCCAGCACGCCGGCTGACTGCCACGCCGCGGCCGGTGGAACTGGGCGCACGGATTCGGCGGCTCCGGCAGCAGCCAGTGCGGCCACTCCTGCGGCGCCAGCTGCATGGCCAGGCCGATGCGTCGCGCCTCCATGCGCAGGGCCATGCGCCCGCTCTGCGTGCGCGATGGGCGCAACCATGCCAGCGGGCTTAAAACTACCAGCAGGATTGACACCACCAGCCAGACCGTCATATCTGTACTCCCGATTTTTGATGAGCCCATTGTGTCACTTGCGAACCAATGCGCTTGAAACCAGCCATACTTACCAATATCGAACCCTCAGGAGGAGCACCTCATGCCCTACCACCACATACTGGTCGCCGTAGATCTGACCGAAGAGTGCGACCCTGTGATCCACCGCGCCCGCGAGCTGTCGGTGAGCAACGCTGCCAAGTTGTCGCTGGTGCATATCGTTGAACCTATGGCCATGGCCTTCGGTGGCGACGTGCCGATGGACCTGTCACAACTGCAACAACAGCAGTTTGATCAGGCCAAGGAGCGTCTTGAAAAACTCAAATCGAAATACCCCGAGCTCGAAGGCGCCAATTGCCATCTGACCTACGGCCAGCCACGCCAGGAAATCCATCATTTTGCCAAGGAACAAGCGTGCGATCTGATCGTGGTCGGCAGTCACGGCCGTCATGGCCTGGCACTGCTGCTCGGCTCGACCGCGAATGACGTGCTGCACGGCGCACCATGCGATGTACTGGCGGTGCACCTGGTCAAACGTTGATCTGTCTTGCTCTTTGTGGGAGCGAGCCTGCTCGCGAATACGTCGGCACATTCAATATGAGTGGTGCCTGACACACCGCCTTCGCGAGCAGGCTCGCTCCCACAGGTGACTGCTCCCGCCTGTAGATCGCGTTACATATGAAAAGCCCGGCGCTCATCAC
>NZ_JASCPT010000118.1:0-16449 GCF_029959775.1 Pseudomonas sp. PS01270
AGCGCAGCGACCGTACGACGCAGTCGTACACAGCGGAAGGAGGTGCAGCGAAGCAAACCGTAGCCGCTGCGCCCGGATCAGTCCCGGAGCGAAGGAACCCGAGCCTGCGAGGGCCGAACGCAGGAGCTAGCGTTTTGGTTACTTTTTGGCGTCTGAAAAAGTGACTCGCCGTAAGGGCGAAACCGCCAGCCGCAACACCCGCAGAAACGGATATTCACCCAAAACCCCAAGAACCTGGTCGGCCCCAAGGCCGCCAAGTCCCACCAAAAAAACCTCAAAGCAACCCCTCACTCTCCGGCAGCTCATACGCCACACCCGCATTGCTCCCACCGGCAGATTTCCCGGGCCTGCCCAACGTCGGCTCCTTCTGCAAACACTCCACCAGATAATCAATAAACACCCGCAACTTCGGCGGCAGATACCGCGTTGGCGAATGCAGCAACCACAACCCACCATGATAAGAGGCAAGAAACGTCCAGTCCGGCAGCACCTGCACAATCAACTTCTGCTCCAACGCATAACGCGCCGTGAAATACGGCAGACTGCCAATGCCGATGTGCTGCAATACCGCCCCCAAGCGCACGCCCGTGTGATTGGCGGCATAGCGCCCACGCACACCGACCGTCACCGCCTTGCTGCCCTTCTTGAACTTCCAGCGCGCATCGCTCGGCGTTTCGCCCAGATAAATACAACTGTGATTGAGCAAATCGTGAGGATGCGTCGGCGTGCCGTGTTCGGCCAGGTATTGCGGCGTGGCGCAAAGCAAATGATCGATGGTCAGCAACTGCCGCCCGACCAGACCGGCCGGTGGACGATCAGTGATGCGAATCGCCAGATCGACATGATCATCGATCAGATCGACCTGACGATCCTCCAGCAACAACTCGACATCGACCTTGGGATAGCGGCGCAGAAACTCCGGCATGTGCGGATGAATCACAAAGCGCCCCACCGCTTTCGGCACGCTGACCCGCACCAGACCTTCGGCTTCGTGGGTGAACTGGCCGCTGATTTCCATCACCGATCTGGCCGCGCTGACCATTTCCTGGCAACGCTTGAACACCTCTTCGCCGCCATCGCTCAAGCGCAGTTTGCGCGTGGTGCGTTGCAGCAGGCGCGTGGCCAACGCCTTTTCCAAGCGGGAAATACTGCGACTGACCGCCGAGGGTGAGGAACCCATCTGCCGCGCCGCTTCAGAGAAGCTGCCGGTCTCGACAACCTTGACGAAAATCGCCATTTCACCCAGCAGCGGCAGCGGAAGATTGATGCTCACGACGCACAAGTCCTTTGATGTTGGAACGGATTATCACGTTATTGCACGATTCATATAATAAAAACAGAACTTCGATCAGGGCATGGAATATGACGCTTCGCCTGTTTTTTCACAGTGACGACCTCAAGGCGAATGTCGAAGTCCTCGACTGCACACCCCACGAGAACGAATTCGCCGTAGTGCTGCGCGCTACCCTGTTTCACCCCCAGGGCGGCGGTCAGCCTTGCGACACCGGCTGGATCGGTGAAAGCCGGGTGTCGCGCGTGGTGCAGGAAGCGGAGCGCATTGTGCATTTCGTCGACCGCCCGCTGCCGCTGGGCATGACCGTCATCCGCATTGATGAAGAACGCCGCCGCTTCAACACGCGCATGCATTCGGCCGGGCACCTGATCGGTCATTTCATTCAGGCCATGGGCTGGATGCCGATCAAAGCGCACCACTGGCCGGACGAAGGCCGGGTGCAATTCAAACCGGGCGATGGCGCGGAAGAAGTCGATGCGCCAACCGTGCAAACCGGTATCGAGCAGTGGATCGAACACGATCTGCCGCGTCTGACTTCACTGCGCGAGGGCGCGCGGGAAATCAGTTTCGGTGAGCTGCCAGCCTATGGCTGCGGTGGCACCCACGTACGCAGCCTGAAGGATCTGGGCACAGTCACAATCGCGTCGCTTTCGCAGAAGAAAGGCACGCTGTCCGTCCACTACAGCGTGGATTGAGCATTTCGGACGTTGCCATCGCGCAGCGTCCGACGCCGGGGAACCGCACTCGCCGGTTCCGTTGACTATCGATAGATGGACCTAAAACAAATGATGCTAGACGTCGAGCGTCTCGATGAGACGTGCATAAAAAAACTGGCCAACGAAGAAGTCCTCGCCATCCGCGTCAAACGCTTTCTCCCCGAGCCACTGGCGATCGAGATCGGCGACAAGATCCTCGCCCCGGGCTTTGAAGGCTACATCAACGCACCGAGCATCGGACGCATCGGCATGGCCTTCTACGAGGCGGAAAACCAGCCGCTGCTGATCGAGGATTACTTCGAACGCGCCACCCGCAACATCGCCGAACTGCGCCAGCGCTGCGCGCCCTACTCTTCGCCGATCGACACGTTGCGCTGCATGCTCGACGAGTCCTGGCCCGCTGGCGCGCATCTGCAAAATCTCTACGGGCGCAAGATGTATGTCGGCTTGTCGCGCGTGGTCAAACCCGGCGTGTGCTTTCTTGCTCATCACGACATCTTCGCCAAGGACGCCCCGGACAGTTTTCAGGCGCGCAGCCTCGAGGCGCAATTTGCCTGCAACGTCTACCTGAACATGCCCACCGAGGGTGGCGCCTTGCAGATGTGGAATGACCACATCACCCCGGATCAATTCGACGAAATGCGCGGCGACAGTTATGGCATCGAGCCGTCGCTGCTGGGGCCGCCCGCCCTCGAAGTACGACCGCAGCCCGGCGATTTCATCATGTTCAATTCTCGGCGCATGCACTCGGTTACCCCGGGCGTGGCCGATCCGCGTTTGAGCCTGTCGTTCTTTGTCGGCTATCGCGGCAATGCCTCCCCTCTGACTTTCTGGAGCTGACATGCTTTCCAATTACCTGGGCGAGTTTCTCGCATTGGCCACCATCCACTTTCTCGCCGTGGTTGCACCCGGCCCGGACTTCGCCGTGACCATCCGCCAAAGCGTGCGCTTCGGTCGCCTCGTCGGCATCTGCACTGCGCTGGGCATCGGCGCGGGGATTTCCGTGCACGTGCTGTATACCCTGCTCGGCGTCGGCGCCCTGATGCACACCACGCCGTGGCTGCTGACTGTGGCCAAAGTGGTCGGTGGGGCTTACATCCTTTATCTGGGCGTCAGCCTGATTCGCAGCAAACCGAAGAGCAGCGTCGAAGGCGAAAAAACCGCCGATGAGCCGCTGGTTGAACAGTCACTGTTCAAGGCATTCAGCACCGGTTTTCTGACCAACGCGACCAACCCCAAGGCCACGCTGTTTTTCCTGGCCATCTTCACCACGATCATCAGCGCCAGCACACCGCTGCAGATCCAGGCGTTCTATGGCTTGTGGATGTGCTTCGTCAACGCGCTGTGGTTCGTGATCGTCGCGCTGTTTTTCTCCAGCAACAAAGTGCGCCTGCTGTTCATGCGCCTTGGACACTGGTTCGAGCGCAGCATGGGCGTCATCCTGATTCTATTTGCCGGACGCCTGATGCTGTCGATGTAACTCGCACAAAAAAAGTCCCGGCATCAGTTGCCGGGACTTTTTCATTTGTGCGCCTCTTTTGCATTTCTGTGCGACAGATCAAGTTTGCGACTCCCTTTCCCAGCGCTCGCAGTGTTAGGTTTACAAAATGTTTCTGTCACAAGCGTCAGAAATACTTTCCCAATCCTTTGCAAAGGAATGCCTGTTCCATGGTCTTTTCCCTGAAAAAACTGGCCGCCGCTACGCTCGTCATGGCCAGCCTCACCGCATTTACCAGCGCCGCACAAACCAACATCACTGCCGAGCAAAGTGCAGCGATCCTGAAATCCTTTGACGGCAAGAGCTTGACGGACTTCCGCAGCTTCCTTGGCAGCCTGGCGAAAAGCGACCTGGCCAACACGGATAATCTCACCCCGTCCATCAGCGCCTTCCTCGACAACAAGACCCTGAACGCCGAACAGCAGAATGAAATTCACCGTCTGCTGGGCATTTATACCCGCGTGAAATATGGCAAGGCCGCGCTGGAAACCCTGCGCCAACTCGTCGAGATCCCGACCTTCCGCAAGGACGGCGTGGAGCAACACGACAATCCGGAATTCATCAAGATTGCCGGCGAGATCCAGAAACTCGCCGAATCCTTCGGTTTGAAGTTCCGCAATGTCGATAACCGTGTCTACGAAATTTCTCTGGACGGCAAAGGCGACGAAGTCGTTGGCATTCATGCCCACGCCGATGTGGTGCCGGTGACGCCGGAAAACTGGGAGCTGAAAGATGGCACCAAACTCGACCCGTTCAAAGTCACGCTGATTGGCGATCGCATGTACGGTCGTGGCACAGAGGATGACAAGAACGCGATCGTCGTGGCGCTGTACGCTATGAAAGTGATCAAGGACGAGAAGCTGCCACTGGCGCGCAACTTCAAGTTGCTGGTCGACACCACCGAAGAAACCAGCGGCGACGCTATTCCTTATTACTTCGAACGCAACCCGACGCCGAACTACAACATGGCGCTGGACGGCGGTTATCCGGTGGTGATCGCCGAAAAAGGTTACGGCACTGTCATGGCCAACTTTGCCAAACGCAAAGGTGAAGGCAACGGCGCGGAAATCGTTTCGATGACTGGCGGCAAGGCGACCAACCAGATTCCGTCCGCTTCGGTGGTCACCCTGGTAACCGACAAGCCTGCCGAGCTCGCCGCCAGTCTGCAAAAGGCCGGCGATGCCTATGCCAAAGCCAACGGCGGCGACTTCGAAGTCGCTACGAAGGTTGATGGCAAAGACGTCAAACTGACCGTGACGGGGGTTTCTGCGCACTCCTCCGAACCAGAGTCCGGCGTCAACCCGGTCGCGCGGATGTTGAGCTTCATCAACAGCCTGGACGGCAAAGTCGCGCTCAAGCACAACCAGTTCACCGATGCCGCGCGTTATGCCGATGACAACTGGGGCCTGGACTACCTGGGCAAAAAACTCGGCGTGGGCTTCTCCGATTCGTTCATGGGGCCACTGACCACCTCGCTGACCTACGTCGGTGAGGATGACAAGACCTTCAAACTGGCGGTGAATCTGCGCGTACCGAAGGGCAAGTCTCCGGAAAAGCTCAAGGCTGAGATCGCTGAGAAACTGGATGCCTGGAGCAAGAAGACTCATGTCGCTGTAGCGTTCGACTATTCCGTGGCCGAACCGATGTATCGCAACCCCGAAGGTGAATGGGTCAAGGCGCTGCTTGCCGTAGCCAGCGAAAACCTCGGCATGAAGTCGGAATTCGGTACTTCCGCCGGCGCGACGTCGGTTCACGAATTGCCGAACGGCGTGCAATTCGGCCTGGCGCGACCTGAAGCCAAATACACCGGCCACACCGATGGCGAATTCAAGACCGTCGATCAGTTCCTGCTGGATCTGCAGATCGTCACGGAAATGATGGGGCGTGTCGGGCAGTTGCCGAAGCTGTAAAGCTCTGCCTGAGCCCGATCATTAATGACCGGGCTCAAAATAAAAAAGGACCTGTGAAAAGGTCCTTTTTTATTGCCGCCATAAAACGCGCACAAACAAAAACGCCGATCATCACTGATCGGCGTTTTTGTGAAATTGGAGCGGGAAACGAGACTCGAACTCGCGACCCCGACCTTGGCAAGGTCGTGCTCTACCAACTGAGCTATTCCCGCAAATGGCGTCCCCTAGGGGACTCGAACCCCTGTTACCGCCGTGAAAGGGCGGTGTCCTAGGCCACTAGACGAAGGGGACACGCTACCCGGAACACATGGTATGTGTTTCGGTGTCCAGATCCGCATCCGAAGACTTGGTTCTGGTTTCACTCAGCACCGCCCGAAAGCACTGCTGTTTAAAATTGGAGCGGGAAACGAGACTCGAACTCGCGACCCCGACCTTGGCAAGGTCGTGCTCTACCAACTGAGCTATTCCCGCATTGGCGTCCCCTAGGGGACTCGAACCCCTGTTACCGCCGTGAAAGGGCGGTGTCCTAGGCCACTAGACGAAGGGGACACGCTACAACATTCACTCCCTGCCGCGTTTCGCTGTGTGCTTTACGCTGCAAGTGGCGCGCATTCTATGGATGGATTGAGGGGTCGTCAACCCCCTGATATAAATTTATTTAAATCAATGACTTCGACCTGGATTACGGGCCGCGTAGGGCTTTTCCGTCGTCCGAAACCTGACGCCTATATTCCGCCACTCGCCAAGACGTTATAGTCACCGCACAGTGATGGCAATCTGCACATCAAGCGCCAGCATTCATCTATACAGCTGGCGGCCGATACAGATTGCAGCAGCCGATCAAACCCGTCGAGCGGCGCTAGGCGCCTAAATGCCCAGCCACTACACTCGCATGCGAACCCTATAAAGAGGTCTTACCGGTGACACCACTCATGATCACCCTGCTAGTCGTAGCCGGGATCGCAATTCTGATCGCCATTGGCTACATGAACCATGTGGTGGAAAACAACAAACTGGAGAAGGCCCGCACCAAAGTCGAACTCAACGACCGCCTGCGCCGCTGCGGCGAACTGACCGAAACCTTCCCCGGCCAGTTCATGACCCCGGCGCTCAAGCTACTGCTGACCCGCCTGGAACTCAACGTCTGCCAGCGCCTGCTCAATCTGGAAAAAACCAGCGCGACGACCAAGGCCCGGATCACCGAACTCAGCGCCCTCGTTGCCCAGGGCGAATCGATCCCGGTGAACAACCCGCCCGCGCCGATCCTGACCGAGGCCAAAGCCAAAGACGTGCGCTTCCTCCTCGAAGCCCTGCACGGCCAGATAACCCGCGCCGCCCACGACGGTTTCCTGCCTCCGAACGAAGCCAAACAATGGATTCGCGAAGTGCGCCACATCCTCGTGCTGCTGCACATCGAATTCTTCAACAACCTCGGCCAACAGTCCCTGCAACAAAACCAGCCCGGCCAGGCCCGCCTCGCCTTCGAACGCGGCGTGCAATATCTGCGCAAACAGCAGGACCCGCAGATGTATGCCGAGCAACTGCAATATCTGGAAAAACTCCTCGCCCGAGCCAACGCCCAGGTCATGGACAAGATCGCCCCGGTGGAAGGTGAAGAAAACCAACTGACCGCTGGTTTGAAGGATGTCGAAGCCGATGCGGACTGGAAGAAGAAAGTGATTTACGACTGAGGCGGGAATGCTGGAAGAGAAGCCACCGTTATTGGTGGCTTTTTTGTGGTCGAATTGAAAGAGGGTGTGAATTGAAGATCGCTTTCGCGAGCAGGCTCGCTCCCACATTGGGAAGTAGTGTTCTCAGGTAAAAATCGGTCGGCTGTCAGGCCGCCTTCGTTGGCAAGCCAGCTCCCACAGAACAGCAAAAGCAAACCCGGGCCATCCTCACGCGGCGAAGCCGAGAGCCTGGCCGGCCCAAAGGCCGCCAAGACTCAAAGCCGAAAATGCCCAACCATCGAGCGCAACTCCCCGCCCAACTGCGCCAGCTCAACACTCGAAGCCGCATTCCCGCGCATAGCCACGGAAGAGTGATCCGCGCTCGCACGAATCTGCGTAACACTGCGATTGATCTCCTCCGCCACCGAACTCTGCTCCTCCGCCGCCGCCGCGATCTGCTGATTCATCTGCTGGATCAACGACACCGCCGCCGCAATACTCCCCAGCGCACTTTCGGTCTGCAACGCATCACTGACCGCCAGCTTCACCAGCTCGCCACTGCTGCGGATCTGCTGCACCGACGACTGCGCCGCCGCGCGCAGGGCACTGACCAGGCGCTCGATCTCCTCGGTCGATTGCTGCGTACGCCGCGCCAGCGCACGCACCTCATCGGCCACCACCGCGAATCCCCTGCCCTGCTCGCCAGCCCGCGCTGCTTCGATCGCCGCGTTCAGCGCCAACAGATTGGTCTGCTCGGCCACGCTCTTGATCACCTCCAGCACCGTGCCGATATTCTGAATCTCGGCGCTGAGGCTCTCGATGCTGGAACTGGCCGAGGTCGCTGAATCCGCCAACTGCTCGATCCGCGCCATGCTTTGGCGCACCACCTGCTGGCCGCTCTCGACCTTGTCATCCGCCGTCTGCGCCGCCAGCGCCGCCTCTTCGGCATTGCGCGCGACGTCATGCACGGTGGCGGTCATCTGGTTCATGGCCGTGGCGACCTGCTCGGTTTCCTCCTTCTGGCTGTTGACCTCCAGATTGGTCTGTTCCGTCACCGCCGACAGCGATTGCGCGGAACCGGCCAAGCGCTCGATGCCGGCCTGCAAGCCACTGACAATCGTGCCGAGACCGGCAGCCATCTGCTGCATCGCCAACATCAGCTGCCCCATTTCATCGCGGCGCGTCACCTCGACCTTCGCCGTCAGATCACCCGCAGCAATCTGCTGCGCCACGCGAATCACACTGCGCAGCGGCGCCACGATCAGGCGCGTGATCACCCACGCGGCAAGTAATCCGACCAACAAGGCCAGCGCCGAAGAGCCAATGATCAACACCGTGTTCTTTTTCAGCTCCGCCTGCATCGAAGCATCTTCGGCGACGTAGGCCTGATTGACGCGGTCCACCACCTGCGCAGCACGCTGATGCAGTTGGTCATAAACCGTTTTTTCTTGCGCCAGCAAAGCGGTGTATTCAGCCAGCTTCTCGTTGAATCCGACGATATGCCCCGACACTTCGTTGAGCACCGTCAGATAGCCCTCGTCCTTGACCGTGCTTTTCAACGCCTCGGCCTGCTCCTGCGCTTGCGCAGCCTGCTCGATGTTGCCTTGGCCAGCATTGTCGGCATCGCCCTTGCGGCTCTGATCCAGACGCACCCGCGCTTCGTTCATCGCCTGCAGCATCAACCGCGAGACTTGACTGACCTGGTTCGCCTGTTCGATGAACTGCGCGCCGTCCTTGCCCTCGCTGTCTTTCAACGTATAGGCGCCATCATCGGCCAACCCGCTCTGCAACACATCGAGGTTATTGGCCACGCTGGACACCGACCAACTGGCCATCTCCAGCGCAAGATCCTTGGCCTGGCTCAGCGAGACGAATTCATCGAAGGCCTTGCGATACGCGCCCAGCGCTTGCTCGACATCGCTCATCACCGGGACGTTGGCCGGGGAATGCGCCTTGAGCTCACCGGCAAGGACGATCAGCCCATCGACGCCTTCGCGCAAGGCATCGGCGGCCTTCGGATTGCCGCGCAGGGCGTACTCCTGCTCGAGCAGTCGCACCTTGAGCAGGCCGCTGTTGAGCGCGGACATCTGCTTCAAGCCGTCGAAACGCAGGCTGATGGTTTGCAGCGACCAGACGCCGATCGCCGCCACCAACGCAGTCAGCAGCAAGACCAGCACAAATCCGATACCCAGTTTTTTCGCCATACCGAGGTTGGCAAAACGTCCTTGCACGGCCGAAATCATTGCGCGTAGTCCCCTGCCAAAGTCTGTGAACGAAGATTCGCAACGGGCTCTAACCAGCACAAGACTCTGGCGTCGGAATAATGGCAAAAAGCTACGCCCGCGTCGTTTTCAGAATGCTGGAGGTCGATCCGCGCAAGTATTGCGAAAAAACTGCCGAGCCCGCGGGTCGCAGGCACAGGCCACATTGATGCGCTGCCAGTCACCGCACTCACCGCTGGGACTGAAGGCGTCCGCTGCTGATAACTCCAGCCCGCAACGCTGGGCCTGCCTGCGCACCGACGTCTGATCGCGCAAGCGTGCCCGCGCCCAGATAAACAGCCCGCCAACCGGCTTGCCAAACACTTCCCACTCGGCGTCTTCCAGCGCCTGCAAGGCCGCCGCGCGATCGGCATTCAAGCGCTGGCGCTGGCGCTGCACCAGTTTGCGATACGCGCCGGTCGCCATCAGTCTTGCCAATACCGCCTCGGCCAGCCTCGAACAGCCCAGGCCGCTGATCATCTTGACCTCGGCCAGGCGCTTCAGCAGCTCGCTGTCCGCCAGGACAAAGCCGATCCGCAACGAACTGCTTAGTGTCTTGGAAAAGCTGCCGACATAAATGACCCGGCCGCCATGGTCCAGCGCCGCCAACCGCGTACCGCTGCCGGTGTGCAGATCAGCGTAGACGTCATCTTCAATCACGCGCAGGTCGTAGGTCTTGCTCAATTGCACGATGCGCTGGGCGACGGCGGGGGTCAGGCAACTGCCGGTGGGGTTGTGGTGATGGCTGCCGATGAACAAGGCAGCGGGACGAAACTGACGCAGCACTGACTCGAGCATGTCGATGTCCGGCCCGCTCGGTGTCCGACGCACTTCGAGCATCTGTACGCCGTGCAGGCGCAGCAGGTCAAACAACGGTGCATAACCGGGCGTTTCCACCACCACGCAGTCGCCGGCCTTGAACAGGGTGCGCACGATCAGATCGAGCGCATGACTGGCACCGCTGGTGCTCATCAGCCGGGTATTGCAGGCGTCGATATTCAGCAGTTTCAGACGCTTGGCAATTTGCTCGCGCAACGCTGGCAGGCCCAGTGGCGAGCTGTAGTTGAACAGGCTGGCCATGTCGGTGCGTGCCACCTCGCGCAGCGCGTAGCTGAGGTCGTCGGGCTCACGCCAACTCGGCGGCAAGCCTCCTTGCCCCAAGATCAAGCGGCCCGTCGAAGCGCTCACCTCATCGCACCACGCATGGCGGCCCTCGAACACTGCCAGTTCCGAGTCCGTTTCGCGCAACGGCGGCGAGGCCGCGACGATGAATCCCGCGCCCTGACGCGCAGTCAACACACCTTGCGAAACCAGGCGCTCGCAGGCTTCGACGACACACGACTGGCTGAGCAGATTACCCCGGGCGATTTGCCGTACGGAGGGCAACCGGGTGGCCGGCGGGATGCCGCTTTGCACAATCCAGTCAGTCATTCCGTCGACGATCTGCTGCACGACCGGCACCATTGCCTGTCGGTCAATTCTCAGTTCCATGAGCTCGCAAACTCCTGTCAGTTTTGCTGGCAGCAGTAAATCACAGCCGCACCGCCGAGGCTGTGCGACAACACCGCCAAATGCGCCAGTTCTAACGGTTTGATACACATTGTTTAACGGTATTCACAGGGACCGACCGCGAGGTACAAAAAAACCCGCACGCAGGCGGGTTCTTTGTATTTCGGCAACTTTCAGAACGCTGTCACGCCGCCGTCCACCGCCAATGAGTGCCCAGTGGTGAACGCTGCGCCATCGCTGCACAGATACAGCACCGCGCTGGCGATTTCCTCGACCTTGCCAATGCGCCCGACCGGGTGCATGGCGTTGGCGAATTCGCCCTTCTTCGGGTCGGCTTCGTAGGCACGGCGGAACATGTCCGTATCGATCACTGCCGGGCACACTGCGTTGACGCGGATTTTCTTTTTCGCGTATTCGATCGCCGCCGACTTGGTCAGGCCGATCACCGCATGTTTCGATGCCGCGTAGATGCTCATTTTCGGCGCTGCGCCCAGCCCGGCTACCGACGCCGTGTTGACGATCGCGCCACCGCCCTGCGCCAACAGCAACGGCAACTGATACTTCATGCACAGCCAGACGCCTTTGACGTTGACGCCCATGATCGCGTCGAACTCGTCCAGCGTACCGTCGGCCAGTTTGCCCTTTTCGATTTCGATCCCGGCGTTGTTGAAGGCATAGTCGAGACGACCGTAGGTATTGATCACCTCATCCATCAGATTTTTTACATCGCTTTCCACCGTCACGTCGCAGCGCACGAAGGACGCTTCGCCACCGGCGGTACGAATCAGCGCAACCGTGCCTTCGCCTCCAGCCGCGTCGAGGTCAGCCACCACCACTTTCAGGCCTTCGGCGGCAAACGCCAGGGCTGTCGCGCGACCGATGCCGTAGGCGGCTCCCGTGATTACAACCACCTGACCGGAAAACGTCATGCTCATGGCTATGTCCTCGAATGCAAAAAAAATGGGAGATGTTGGCGTCGCAGCATAGCCAAGGGCAGCGAAAGCACGTCAGCACTATGCAATCGCTGTTTACAGGCCCATGCGCTGCAGTGATAAACCCCGTCCCGTAACCATCACTGCACTGGATCGACTCGCATTCGCCGTATCAGCCAACCTTGCGACATCGCCGTTGAAGAGCTATCAACAAGGCTTCATTCCATTCGAGTGCCTGTCATGACCAACCAGACCAATCGCCAGTTCCTGCTCGCCAAACGCCCGGTGGGCGCCGCGACCCGCGAGACTTTCACTTACCAGGAAGTACCGGTCGGCGAGCCACAGGCGGGACAGATTCTGGTGAAAAACGAATACCTGTCCCTCGACCCGGCCATGCGCGGCTGGATGAACGAAGGCAAGTCCTACATCCCGCCGGTCGGTCTCGGTGAGGTCATGCGCGCACTGGGCGTGGGAAAAGTCATCGCTTCGAACAATCCTGGCTTCGCCGTCGGCGATTACGTCAATGGCGCCCTCGGTGTGCAGGATTATTTCCTCGGCGAGCCGCGCGGTTTCTACAAGGTCGACCCGAAACTCGCGCCATTGCCACGCTATCTGTCTGCACTGGGCATGACCGGCATGACCGCCTACTTCGCCCTGCTCGACGTCGGCGCCCCGAAAGCCGGTGACACCGTGGTGCTGTCCGGCGCGGCCGGTGCGGTGGGCAGCGTGGCCGGGCAGATCGCCAAAATCAAAGGCTGCCGCGTCGTCGGCATCGCCGGCGGGGCCGACAAGTGCAAATTCCTCATCGACGAATTGGGCTTTGACGGCGCCATCGATTACAAGACCGAAGACGTCGTGGCCGGTCTGAAGCGCGAATGCCCGAAGGGCGTCGACGTGTATTTCGATAACGTCGGTGGCGACATTCTCGACGCGGTGCTGAGCCGCTTGAACATGAAAGCGCGGGTGGTGATCTGCGGCGCCATCAGCCAGTACAACAATAAAGAAGCGGTCAAAGGCCCGGCCAATTACCTGTCACTGCTGGTCAATCGCGCGCGCATGGAAGGTTTTGTGGTGATGGACTACGCCGCGCAGTTCGCCAACGCCGCCCAGGAGATGGCCGGCTGGATGGCCAACGGGCAGCTCAAGAGCAAGGAAGATGTGGTTGAAGGGCTGGAGACGTTCCCGGAGACGCTGATGAAACTGTTCAACGGCGAGAACTTTGGCAAGTTGGTGTTGAAGGTTTAAGGCCAGCCTGAAACCAATGTGGGCGCGAGCCTGCTCGCGAAGCGGTGGATCAGTCGATAATGATGCCGACTGACACTCCCTCTTCGCGAGCAGGCTCGCTCCCACAGTCGGATCTTCAATAAGCTTTAGGAAATTTCGGCTACGACTGCGGCCAACGCCTGCGCCGGATCTGCCGCCTGGCTGATCGGACGGCCGATTACCAAGTAATCGGAACCGGCATCCAGCGCCTGACGCGGGGTCAGAATGCGCCGTTGGTCGTCCTGCGCGCTGCCCGCCGGGCGAATCCCCGGGGTCACCAGTTGCAGCGACGGGTGCGCGGTTTTCAGCGCCGACGCTTCCAGCGCCGAACACACCAGACCGTCCATCCCGGCCTTCTCGGCCAGCGCCGCCAGACGCAGCACTTGTTCCTGCGGCTCGATATCCAGACCAATACCGGCCAGATCCTCGCGCTCCATACTGGTCAGTACGGTCACGCCGATCAGCAACGGTTGCGGACCACTGCGCTTGTCCAGCTCTTCACGGCAGGCAGCCATCATGCGCAGGCCACCGGAGCAGTGCACGTTGACCATCCACACGCCCATCTCGGCAGCGGCTTTCACAGCCATCGCGGTGGTGTTGGGGATGTCGTGGAATTTCAGGTCCAGAAACACTTCAAAACCCTTGTCACGCAGGGTGCCGACGATTTCCGCCGCGCAGCTGGTGAACAGTTCCTTGCCCACTTTGACCCGGCAAAGTTTCGGGTCCAACTGGTCGGCCAGCTTCAGTGCGGCGTCACGGGTGGGGAAATCCAAGGCGACGATGATAGGAGTCTGGCAGGCGGACATGGATGGGCTCTCAGGCTGGTCGAAAACGGCGCGCATTGTAGCGGAACCGGCGGCGGCGCGGCACCCGATGATCGGTAAATCGTCGCGCTGGCGGTTATCAGCTTAGCCGGCGCGGCTATTGTGTCGACTCCGATACACAGCCGACACGCCGGCAACACGCATTCGGGTTAGCCTCGCCCGGCGCTACACGTCCTTACAACAGCACTTCCCGCCTCCCGGCCGGACGCCTATGCTGAAACCACCCCTGGCAGTGAACAGCCCCATGCACAACACCCCGACAACCGTGACGGATGAAAGCAAAGACGACAAGCGCTGGAGCATCCGCGCGCTGATCGTCGACGATGACGTGCCGATCCGCGAGCTGATGATCGATTACCTCGCCCGTTTCAACATTCACGCCAGCGGCGTCACCGACGGCGCGGCGATGCGCCAGGCGCTGCAGGGCGAACATTTCGACGTCATCGTCCTCGACCTGATGCTGCCCGGCGAAGACGGCCTGTCGCTGTGCCGCTGGCTGCGCGCCGAATCGCACATCCCGATCCTGATGCTCACCGCCCGCTGCGAACCCACCGACCGCATCATCGGCCTGGAACTGGGCGCCGACGATTACATGGCCAAGCCGTTCGAACCACGCGAACTGGTCGCCCGCATCCAGACCATCCTGCGCCGCGTGCGCGACGACCGCAGCGAACAGCGCACGAACATTCGCTTCGATAACTGGCGGCTGAACAGCGTCCTGCGCCAAGTGGTCGCCGACAACGGCCTGGTAGTGCCCTTGTCCAACGCCGAATTCCGCCTGCTCTGGGTCTTCATCGAACGCCCGCGCCGCGTGCTCAGCCGCGAACAACTGCTCGACGCCGCTCGCGGTCGCTCGATCGAGGCTTTCGACCGCAGCATCGACCTGCTGGTCTCGCGCCTGCGGCAAAAACTCGGCGACGACCCGAAAGCCCCGCAACTGATCAAGACCGTGCGCGGCGAGGGTTACCTGTTCGACGCGCGGGACATCGGTTGATGAAGGCGCGCTTCGACACCCTGTTCGGTCGCCTGTTCGGGGTGCTGTTCGCGGCGATTGTCCTGGCGCACCTGCTGGCCTTCGCCTGGTTCAGACTCTACGGCCCTCCTCCGCCCCCACCACCGCCCGAGTTCTCAGCGAACATCGACGGCCAACCGCCCATGCGCGACGCCGCTTACCCACCGAGGCAAACACGCCCCTGGTTCGGTGGCCCGGTGGTGCCGCTGACCTTTCAGTTCATCACCCTGATGATTGCCGCCTGGTACGGCGCCAAGCTGCTCAGCCGGCCGATCCAGCGCCTGAGCGACGCCGCCGAGCGCCTGAGCGAAGACCTCGACAGCGACCCCCTCGACGAATCCGGCCCGCGCGAAGCCCGGCAAGCGGCGCACACCTTCAACCTCATGCAACGGCGCATCCGCGAACAGGTCCAGCAACGCGCGCGCATGCTCGGCGCCGTCTCCCACGACCTGCGCACGCCACTGTCACGGCTGAAACTGCGCCTGGAAAACATCAGCGACGACAAGCTGCAAAGCCAGATGCGCCAGGACCTGGACGACATGATCGGCATGCTCGACGCCACCCTCACCTATCTGCACGAACAACGCACCAGCGAAGCCTTGCAGTTGCTGGACGTGCAGGCGCTGGTCGAATCGCTGTGCGAAAACGCCCAGGACCAGGGCGCCGATGTACAGGTCAGCGGCCACTGCGCGCCTTTGCCAGTACAACCGATGGCGCTGCGCTCGTGCATCAACAACCTGCTGGACAACGCCCTGCGTTACGCCGGACAGGCGCGGATTGAACTGTTGGAACAGCGTGAGGAATTGCTGATTCGGGTGATTGATCACGGACCGGGTATTGCTGAAGACCAGCGGGAAGCGGTGTTCGAGCCGTTTTACCGACTGGAAGGCTCGCGCAACCGCAATTCCGGCGGCGTAGGGCTGGGCATGACCATCGCCCGCGAAGCCGCGCAGCGGTTGGGTGGGCGGTTGGATCTGGAAGAAACACCGGGTGGTGGGCTGACCGCCGTTGTCCGGTTGCCACGGGGCTGAGGCTCAGCCGACTTGAAGCGGGAGCGAGGCTGCTCGCGAAAGCGTCTGATGATTCAATACATCTGTTGAATGTACCGGCCTCTTCGCGAGCAGGCTCGCTCCCACAATGAAACTGAGTGTATTCGGTAGATATTGGTTGGCTTTCAGGGCGCTATCGCGAGCAGGCTCACTCCTACAGTTTGATTGAGCGCGTCCAGCAAGAAATGGGTTGGCTGCCAGGCCGCCTTCGCGAGCAGGCTCGCTCCCACAATGAAACTGAGTGTATTCGGCAGATATTGGTTGGATGTGGGGGCGCTATCGCTGGCAAGCCAGCTCCCACAGGCATCGAGTGGTTTCAGAGAGAGATGGGTTGGCTGCCAGGCCGCCTTCGCGAGCAGGCTCGCTCCCACAAAATCAAAAGCCAAAGCAAAGCAGCGCAGCTGCCCGCGGCGAAGCCGCCCCACTCAACAATGAGCGCAAGCTCGAGTGCTTTTGATCTTGATCCACCGGCGACGTCGGAAGGCTGAGTGGAGGGATTGATCCGGGCGTG
>NZ_JASCPT010000119.1:0-16389 GCF_029959775.1 Pseudomonas sp. PS01270
GTTTTTTACCAGCGCAAATTACTGTGGGAGCGAGCCTGCTCGCGAAAGCGCAGCATCAGTTGCCGGTGATGGCGACTGACCCAACGTCTTCGCGAGCAGGCTCGCTCCCACAGGGATGACCGTGTGATCGAAAATCAGCTCAGATCCGGACGTTGCCTCGCGGTCCGGCAATCGCCCAGATGATCAGGCCCAGCACCGGCAGGAGGATGATCAGCAACACCCAGACGATTTTCATTCCGGTGGAGGCGCCGCTTTTCAGCACGTTGATGATGGCCCAGATGTCGAGGGCAAGGATGATCAGGCCAATCAGACCGTTGAACGTGGAACCCATGGTGTCGCTCCAGAATAGTGGCATGCACTTTTAGGATAGACGGTCGCGCGCAGGGTTCCCTTTTATTGCGTTCAGACGTGGACGGCGACCTTCAAGGCTTCCAGCGCTGGCGCGGCGGCGATGCCAACCTCGGCGCACAACTCCAGCACGCGGGGCACATCGTTGCCGTAGACCAGGACCATTTGCAGCTCATCGTCGAGCAACTGGCTGAAGTTCATCAACGTGTAACCGCCGTTTTCCTTGTTCAGGCTGCTCATCTGCACCTGGATGCGGTTGAGTGCGGTCAGTGCTTCGGTCTTGGCCAGTTGCTTGGGCTTGAGGTTGAAATCCACACCGGGGCCAAACGAAGCAACGATTTGTGCGAACAGATCGACATAGGTATCGGCCTGGAACAGCACAGTTTCCGGCAGACTGCCGACCACCACCCATTCACCCAACGGTATCGGGAAAGTGTCGTCATAGTTGATGTCCGGATTGGCGGCCAGAAAAGCATCGGCATCGGCGTAGGCCTGGGCGGCTTCGTCAGCCACTTTCAGGATCTCGTCCTCGCCCATGCAGCCGGAGCTGATTTTGCTGATGAGTTCGGCGAGTGCGGCTTTCATGAGGGCGGATCCTGTGGCGGAGGTGAATTTTCAGGGCGCGAAGGATAGCGCATTCTGCCCTTCGCCACAGTCCGTGGACTTCACGCCAGCAACTTTTCCAGCTGCGCGGTGGTATCGACCGCGCCCATGGTCCGCGCCGCATCCAGCGCGGTCACGCCATTGGCGTCCTTGGCTTTCGGGTCAGCGCCCTGGCCAATCAGGTAGTCGACGATTTCAACGCGGTTGAACATTGCCGCCATCATCAACGCGGTACGGCCGTCGAAGGAAGAACCTTCAATCTCGGCGCCCGCCTCGACCAGCGCCTTGACCACCGCCAGATCGCCCTTGAACGCAGCGCCGGCAATCGGGCTCTGGCCGTTGCCATTGCGCATTTCCGGATCGGCTTTGTGTTTAAGCAGAACCTTCACCGCATCAACATGGCCGTAATAGCTGGCGAGCATCAACAAGGTGTCGCCCTTGCTGTTTTTCAGGTTCACCGGCAGCCCGGCGCTGACCAGGCGATCAAGCATCTCGGCATCACCGTCGCGCGCCTTGTTGAAAACCTGCTCGGTGAATTCGGCAGCTTCTTCAGGGGTCATCTGGCGGCTTTGGTCGGACATGGGGCACTCCATTTCGGTCTATCGGAAAGCCGACAGTTTCCCGAGCGCGACGGTGGCTGTCACTCGGTTTTTTCCGAGCGTCCCGATAGCCACACTCAATATCGATGTTTGCCCTGTTGAATTTCAGCGAGGATTTGCTCACTGACATGCACATAGGTTTCGCTGCCCGGCAGCCAGGCGAAGATCGGGTCATCGCCGGTGAGCCCGGGGTCAAAGCCTTCCGTTTTCAGGCGAGTTTTCTGGTATTTGAAGGTCCCGGTGGTTTCCATTTTCACTTTCACCCGCAAGAACAACGGCACGGCATAAGCCGGCATACGTTGCCGGGCGAAACTCAGCAGTTCAGCGAAATCCAGCGTGGCCAAGGATTCGGCGGGAGTAATTGCAGCCATCCCCGCACGCCCATTGGTGTTGGGAATTTCCACACCGTAGGCCACCGCTTCAGCGATCAGCGGATGTTGCAGCAACAGGTTTTCGACTTCGGTGGTCGACACGTTTTCACCCTTCCAGCGATAGGTATCGCCGAGGCGATCAACAAATTGCGCATGGCCGAAACCGATATTGCGCAGCAGGTCGCCGGTATTGAAAAAGCGATCGCCCTTGTTGAACACATCGTGGAGGACGACGCGCGCGGTTTTCTGCGGGTCGGTGTAACCGTCCAGCGGTGCCTTGTCGTCGATCCGCGCCAGCAGCAGGCCCTGCTCGCCCTTGCCGACCTTGCGCATGAAACCATCTGCGCCGCGCAACGGCTCGCCACTGTCATGGTCGTAAGCGACCAGTTCCCAAGCCATCAGCGAAAACCCGACGGTGTTGTCGAAATTGAGGATGTTGGTGAAACCGATGTTGCCGTCGCTCGCCGCGTACAGCTCACAGATGTGCTCGACGGCAAAACGCGTCTTGAACTCGGCCCAGGCACCAGGACGCAAACCATTGCCGATCATCTTGCGCACGTCGTGGCGGCTGTCATCGGCGCTGACCGGTTGCTCGACCAGGTAGCGACACAGCTCACCGACATAGCCGATGGTGGTTGCGCGATAGCGGCGCACGTCACCCCAGAACTGGCTGGCGCTGAACTTGCGGCGGATGGCGAAACCCGAGGCGCCATTGATCGCCGATCCCCAGCACACGCACAGGCCCGTGGCGTGATACAGCGGCAAGGTGCAGTAGACGATGTCATCCGGGCGCATATCGAGGGCGATCATGCCGAAGCTCGCCGAACTGCGCATCCAGCGTCCATGCTTGAACACCCCGGCCTTGGGCAGGCCGGTGGTACCGGAGGTGTAGATGTAGAAACACGGATCGTCGAAGAATACTTGCGCACTGCTCGGCGGGTTATCGCTGCTGGCGTCAGCACTGGCGCTGATCAGATTGACGTAGCCCTCAGGCGCGATGCCCGGATGGCTGTAGGTGTCCTGATCGGCGACGAACCAGGTGCGCGGCGCTGCGATCGCAACCTGATCACGCACGCCGGCATAGGCAGCGGTCAGTTCTTCGCCAACCACAATAGCCACCGGCGCGACCAGATTGATGCTGTGAACAAGCGTGTCGCGCATCAACGAGGTATTGAGCAGCGCACTCACCGCGCCGAGCTTGGCCAGCGCCAGGATTGTCACCAGTAATTCCGCACGGTTCTCGATGAACACCGCGACCACATCGCCCTTGCCGATGCCTTGCTCGCTCAGGTAATGCGCAATGCGATTGGCCCACTGGTTGACCTGCGTGTAGGTCAACGCCACGTCGCCCTGCAACAACGCCACACCATCGGGATTGCGCCGCGTCGCCTGCTCGAACGTCCAGCCCAGACCACACGTTTGGGTCGGATCCGTGACATTGGCCACTTTCATGCCTTTGACCACGCGGGGGATGGCCTTGGCGATCATCGGCAGTTTGCGGAGCATCATGCCCCAGGTAATCGTGTCGCTTGGTGCGTGACGCATGAAAGCTCCCCGTTCGATCTTGACGTGCAGACCGCTGTTCTTGTTATCGGGTAATGACTGCGACCGACGCGTTTACGCTGTGGGTCGAGAAGGAAAGTACGTCAGTGCTCGCGGGGCTGTACACGCGGTTTTTGCAATGATTTGTATCCCGTCGCGCCTCCTGGGAAGAGCGGATTCTGGTACGGACGTTTGGTTCCGTTGTACGGAGAAAAATCACGCAAAATGCAGGATGCACGATGGCCATTCATGCAGATTGCACGACGCCTGCAAAATGCAACGCCTTCAACTTATTGATTTTAAAAGGATTTTATTCGCACCAATACTGGCACAAACGCTGCAACTACCTCCGCATGCTTGCCATTCAAGTACATACGGAGCTGATGACATGAGCCTGATTCAAGAAAAATTTACATCGCTGTTCTCCAACTACGAAGTCAGCACTGCCCCACGTCCTGACGGTGGCATCCTGCTCACTCTGCGTAGCAGCGACGGCAAAGTCTTCAAACGCGCCCTCTCGTATCAGCAACTGCATGCCGGTGACCAACTGTCGTGGGCGATCAGCGCGATCCGCCGCGACCTGGCCGAACAAGCCAGCGAGCTGCCGCAAATTGCAATGCTGCAGAGCCAGCAGCGTTTTGCTCTGCCGACGTATCACTCGCTGTAATTTTTAAAGCGCTATAAACAAAACAGGCCGTGGAGCTTTCGCTTCACGGCCTGTTTTTTTGTGTTGATGCAGAACCCTGTGGGAGCGAGCTTGCTCGCGAAAGCGGTGTGTCAGGGCTAAATTTTTATCTGATATTGCGCCTTCGCGAGCAAGCTCGCTCCCACATTTGATTCGTGTGGATCAGAAAGCTTCGGGTTCAATTCCGGTGAAGATGTCGACGGTAATGTGGCTTCCCAGCTCCCCCCCTTCACGCGCCAGGCCGCAGGTTTTCAGGCCAGCCGACTGCGCAGCATCGAGCTCTTCGACGATGTCCGAGAGAAACAGGATCTCCCCCGCATCTACCCCAATTGCCTGCTGAATATGGCGATAAGACTGCGCCTCACGCTTCGGCCCCGATGTGGTGTCGAAATAGCCGCTGAACAGCGGCGTCAGATCCCCCGCCTCCGAGCAGCCGAAAATCAGTTTCTGCGCCTGGATTGAACCGGACGAATAAACAAACAGTTGATAACCCGCCGCATGCCAACGTTGCAGCGCTTCAACGGCATCCGGATAAACATGCCCTTTCAGCTGCCCTGCCTGATAGCCCTGCGCCCAGACCATGCCCTGCAATGCCTTGAGCGGCGTGGCTTTGCGGTCTTCGGCGATCCAGCTCAAGAGGATTTCAACAACCCGTTCAACGTCAGCCAGCGGCTCATTGCTGTCTCGGCGCACGGCGTCGAGCTGTTCGGCGACATCAGCACGCGAAGCGTTCTGCCGCACAAAGTCGGGCAAATGTTTGGCGGCGTAGGGAAACAGCACGTCGAAGACGAAACTCACCGCGCTGGTGGTGCCTTCAATGTCGGTGAGGATGGCTTTGATCGACACGGTTTCAGTCCTCCAGACGCGGGAAGCGACCGGCGATGTCTTCGCCGGTGAAATTGGCAACCCAGCCTTCCGGGTTGTTGAACAGACGGATCGCCACGAAGTGCGGATGTTCGCCCATGTCGAACCAGTGCTTGGTGCCGGCCGGAACCGAGATCAGGTCGTTCTTTTCACAGAGCACGGCATAGACGTAATCGTCGATGTGCAGGGTAAACAAGCCACGACCGGCGACGAAAAATCGCACTTCGTCTTCGCCGTGACGGTGCTCTTCGAGGAACTTGGCGCGCAGTTCGGCTTTTTGCGGATGGTCGCTGTTGAGGCTGATCACATCGACCGTGATGTAACCGCGCTCGGTCATCAGTTTGTCGATCTGCTCTTTATAAGCGCTGATGACCTCTTCCTGACTGGCGCCGGGCTGGATCTTCGCGGCGGCCTGCCAGCGGTCGAAACGCACGCCCTGCTCGGCCAGCGTCGAGGCGATGTCTTCGAAATGGGTCAGCACCTTGTTGGGAATCTCAGGGCTGGAAACGTGATAAACGGACAGGCTGCTCATGGGCAATTCCTCGGTAGCGGCGGCGCCGTCCGGCTCTTGAAGACCGGTCGGGCGCCGCATGGCATCAGGCAAACGGGCTGTTTCTGGTGAACTCAGCCTTGGCGGTTCATGACGCTGCGGGTTTTCAACTCGCATTCAAACAGGAATTCAAAAGCCTCGATCTGCCGCAGCGCGTCGCTCATCTGCGCGCCCCAGGTGTAGAGGCCATGGCCGCGAATCAGATAACCGACGCAATCGGGATGGGCGTCGAGCCAAGGCTGCACCTTGGCGGCGAGGCGCGCAATGTCCTGATCGTTGTCAAAAATCGGCACACGCACCCGTGATTCATGGGTGGAAATGCCGCTGAAGGCTTTCTGCAATTCGTAGTCTTCGAACTCGATGAAATCTTCCGGGGTCAGACGCGACAGCACCGTGGCATTTACCGAATGGGTGTGCAGCACCGCGCCGATCTCCGCGCGCCAACTGTAGAGCTGGGTGTGCAGCAAGGTTTCGGCGGAGGGTTTCTTGCCTGGTTCCAGGCTATTGCCGGACAGATCGGTAGCGAGCACGTCATCCACACCCAACTGGCCCTTGTGCTTGCCCGATACGGTCAACAGCGCTTCGCTCGGCGACAGGCGTGTCGAATAGTTGCTGCTGGTGGCTGGCGACCAGCCACGGCCATATAGAAAACGCCCGGCGTCAACGATCTGCTGGGCGAGCTGTTCACGGCTAAGGCTCATGGCCTGTCCTCTTGCATACATGTGGCAATGATAACGGCAGCGGCAAGCGCTGCGAGACTGGCAATACTAAAGGTCAATGTCGCGCCAAGGGCATTCCAGCTGTAACCGGAATACAGCGCACCGAGCGCCCCGCCGGTGCCGGCCAGTGCCGCATACAGCGCCTGGCCCTGGCCTTGCTGGCGGGCGCCGAAACTACGTTGCACGAAAGCGATGGCAGCCGCATGAAAGCTGCCGAAAGTCGCTGCGTGCAGCACTTGGGCGAACAACAGCACCCAGAGAAACTCCGCAAACGAACCGAGCAGCACCCAGCGCAACGCCGCCAGCAGGAAACTCGCCAGCAGCACCCGGCGCAGGGAAAAGCGCGCCAGAATGCGACTCATGGCCATGAACATCAGCACTTCCGCCACCACCCCCACGGCCCAGAGCATGCCGATGACGCCACGGCTGTAACCGAGGCGTTCAAGGTGCAGAGTCAGAAAGGTGTAATACGGCCCGTGGCTCACCTGCATCAGCGCGACGCAAGCATAAAACGCCAGTACGCCGGGATGGCGCAATTGCTTGAGAAAGCCCTCGCCCGCCGGCCGATTGCCTTGCGCCGGCTGTGCATTCGGCACCCACAGGCTACTCAGGACGATACCGGCCATGATCAGCACCAGCGCCGCCGGGTAGATATCCAGGCTCAGCCATTCGAACAGCCGCCCCAGCACTACCACAGTGATGATGAAACCGATCGAGCCCCACAGGCGAATCTGGCTGTAGCGCGACGTTTGCCCCTGCAGATGCGCGAGGGTGATGACTTCGAACTGCGGCAGCACCGCGTGCCAGAAGAATGCATGCAAGGCCATGACCATCGCCAGCCAGGCGTAGGTCTGACTGACGAAGATCAGCGAAAAGGTCAGCAACGTGCACACCGCGCCAAAGCGCACGATGGCCAGACGCCTGCCGGTGTAATCGCCGAGCCAGCCCCAGATGTTCGGCGCCACACAGCGCATCAGCATCGGAATCGCCACCAGCTCGCCGATGCGCGCGGCGCTGAAGCCGAGGTGATCGAAGTACAGCGCCAGAAACGGCGCTGTCGAACCGAGCAAGGCGAAATAGAACAGATAGAAACTGGACAGCCGCCAGTAAGGAAGCGCCGCCACGCCGGTTATGCCGCGACGGCTTTGAGCGCAGCCATCAGAGCTGGCCCAGCACCGGCGTGCTCACGCGCACATCGGCGTTCTGCCCACGGTGGCGCAGCAGGTGATCCATCAGCACGATGGCCATCATCGCTTCGGCGATCGGCGTCGCGCGGATACCGACGCAAGGGTCGTGACGACCCTTGGTGATCACGTCGACCGGGTTGCCATTCACGTCGATCGAGCGGCCCGGGGTGGTGATGCTCGAGGTCGGTTTCAATGCCAGATGCGCAACGATTGGCTGGCCGGACGAGATGCCACCGAGGATGCCGCCGGCGTTGTTGCTGAGAAAACCCTCCGGCGTCAGTTCATCGCGGTGTTCGGTGCCGCGCTGGGCGACACAGGCGAAACCGGCGCCGATCTCCACGCCTTTGACTGCGTTGATGCTCATCAGCGCGTGGGCCAGTTCGGCGTCGAGGCGATCGAAAATCGGCTCGCCAAGGCCCGGCATCATGCCTTCGGCGACCACGGTGATCTTCGCCCCGACCGAGTCCTGATCGCGGCGCAACTGGTCCATGTAGGCTTCCAGCTCCGGGACCTTGTCCGGGTCAGGGCTGAAAAAGGCGTTTTCTTCGACCGAATCCCAGGTCTTGAACGGAATTTCGATCGGGCCGAGCTGGCTCATGTAGCCGCGGATGACGATGCCCTGACTGGCCAGATACTTCTTGGCGATCGCACCGGCCGCTACGCGCATGGCGGTTTCCCGCGCCGAACTGCGGCCACCGCCGCGATAATCGCGCTCGCCGTATTTGTGGTGATAGGTGTAATCGGCGTGTGCCGGGCGGAACAGGTCCTTGATCGCCGAGTAGTCCTTGGACTTCTGGTCGGTATTGCGAATCAGCAGGCCGATCGAGCAACCGGTGGTGCGGCCCTCGAACACGCCGGAGAGGATTTCGACTTCATCGGCTTCCTGGCGCTGGGTGGTGTGGCGGCTGGTGCCAGGCTTGCGGCGATCGAGGTCGCGCTGCAGATCTTCCAGGGAAATCTCCAGACCCGGCGGGCAGCCGTCGACAATGGCGACCAACGCCGGACCATGGCTTTCGCCAGCGGTGGTGACAGTGAACAACTTGCCGTAGGTATTGCCGGACATGCAGGACGCTCCGTGAAATCAAACCCGAATTCTTGATGCGCGCCAGTATACGCAGGCTAACCGAGTAGTTCATCCTCGAACCTTAGTGGTGCTGGCGAGTCCAACCGGCACCTTGACCAATGATGGCGTGATGATGCTGCGAGTTCTGATCTTGAGTCTTACCCTCTTTACCGGCTTTGCCCAAGCGACAGTCCTACAGCGCCCGGTCACTCTGGACACCGGCAGCGGCGAACTTTTCGGTTCGCTGTTGCTGCCCAAGTCCGACAGCCCGGTGCCGATTGTTCTGATGATTTCTGGCTCGGGTCCTACAGATCGCGACGGAAACAACCCCGACGGCGGGCGCAATGACAGCCTCAAGCGCTTGGCCTGGGTGCTGGCCAAACACAACATCGCCAGCGTGCGCTATGACAAGCGCGGCGTCGCCGCGAGCCTGGCGGCCGCTCCTGATGAACGTGATTTGTCTGTAGAAGGCTACGCGGCGGACGCCGTGGCGTGGGGGCAGAAGCTCAAGGCCGATCCGCGTTTCGGCAAACTGATTCTGCTCGGCCACAGCGAAGGCGCGCTGATTGCCAGCCTCGCCGCGCCGAAACTGGACTCAGCGGCGGTGATCTCGCTGTCCGGCAGCGCGCGCCCGGTCGATCAGGTAATCCGCGAACAGTTGGCGCGCAGCCTGCCGCCGCCACTGATGCTGCGCAGCAACGAACTGCTCGACAGCCTCAAGGCCGGCCACACCGATGACAACGTGCCGCAACCGTTGCAGGTGATCTTTCGCCCGAGCGTGCAGCCGTACCTGATTTCGCTGTTCCGTCAGGACCCGGCGCAAGCCTTTGCCCAGCTGAAAATGCCGGCACTGATCGTTCAGGGCAGCAACGACATTCAGGTCGGCACCGAAGACGCGAAGCTGCTCAAGGCGGCGAAACCGGACGCGCAACTGACGGTGATCGAAGGCATGAATCATGTGCTGCGCATCGTCCATAACGATATGAAGCGGCAATTGGCCTCCTACAAAGACCCGAATTTGCCCCTGGCCGCCGAACTCGGCGCTGCCGTCATCGAATTTATTGACGGAATTCGTGCAAGTTAACTGCGTTTTACCCTCCAGCCTCACAGAAAACGGCCGATAAGCCTTTGTCGCCAGCGCAACGTCTGGCGGCAAGCAGGGCTTGGACAGGATCTCGCCGTTATGACTGAAACCCAGACTTCACCCGACACCAGCGCTGAAAAAGACGCACCGCCAGCGGTCGAACTGCCGTGGGCGGATGTTCAGGCCGAGCACCACAAGATGCTCCGCCTGGCGCCGCTGCAGACCGACCGCAACACCGGTGGCCGGCCGTTGCGCTTTGTCGAATTCGGTTACGCCGAGCGCAACAGCAAAGAGCGCAGCCTGATGCGCATGGCGATCAAGCTGCCCAACCAGCGTGTGCGCAAAGAACAAAATCATCTTGATGTGTGGGTCGACCACGCGAGCAAACGTGTGAGTTTCGGTCCCGACAGTGGCTTGCAGGTCGAACCGCTGAATCGCGGCATTGGTCGTTTCATGGCCGCGCAAGGCATCAATTGGGCGAAAAAGCGCTGGCCCGGCTACACCGTCGAAGGCATGGACCTGAACAACAAGGACGCGCTAAACGAAGACACTCGCTTGCGTCGCGACCATTTCCTGCGCGTGCACGGTTTCGATGTGGTTTACGCCGACGCCCAGCATTTGAAAGGCAGCATCAAGGCGGTTCAGGTCGGTGATCTACTGGGTGACTGGAACAGCGAAAAACTGCAGATCGTCGAGATTCTTGAAGCCGCGCAGATGCTGCAGCAGGCCGAACAGAATCTCGCTGAGCAGGAAGTGAAACTGAAGAAGCAGGAAGAGAAAGTCAGCAAGTTCAAGCGTGAAGACGCCGGGTTGCGCTTCACCATTACGTGTCTGGTGGCGTTTGCGGTGTTTCAGGCGGGGTTGTTGATCTGGATTGCTACGCACCGCTGATGGCTTGGGTGCGTACTGATCGTTCCCATGCTCTGCGTGGGAACGATCTGTCACAACCTTAGACGCGGGACGCGAACAGGGCCTGATGCGCGCGGCACTGCTCGGCTGTCAGCATGAACACGCCATGCCC
Source organism: Pseudomonas sp. PS01270 (assembly GCF_029959775.1). Classification (NCBI taxonomy): domain Bacteria; kingdom Pseudomonadati; phylum Pseudomonadota; class Gammaproteobacteria; order Pseudomonadales; family Pseudomonadaceae; genus Pseudomonas; species Pseudomonas sp. PS01270. Next base: position 10,637 of record NZ_JASCPT010000119.1, read on the forward strand.
GCCGCGCTGGAACTCCAGCCAGGCGAAATCGACTTCCGGGTACAACGCCTCGACGTGCACCTGGCTGTTGCCCACCTCGACAATCAGTAAACCTTTCTCGGTCAGGTGATCCGCCGCTTCGGCGAGCATGCGCCGGACCAGATTCAGACCATCATCACCGCAGGCCAGGCCCAGTTCCGGCTCGTGCTGATATTCGTCCGGCATGTCGGCGAAATCTTCCGCGTCGACGTAGGGCGGGTTCGACACGATCAGATCGAAACGCTGACCCGGCAAACCATCGAAGCCATCACCCTGCACGGTGTAGACGCGCTCATCGACGCCATGGCGTTCGATGTTCTGGTTGGCTACTTCCAGCGCCTCGAACGACAGGTCCGCGAGCACTACCTCGGCATTCTGAAACTCGTAAGCACAGGCAATGCCGATGCAGCCGGAACCCGTGCACAGGTCGAGAATTCGCGCCGGCTCGCTGCCGATCCACGGCGCAAAGCGGTTTTCGATCAGCTCACCAATCGGCGAACGCGGGATCAGCACGCGCGGGTCGACGATGAACGACATGCCGCAGAACCACGCCTCGCCGAGCAGGTAGGCGGTGGGAACGCGATCTTCGATGCGGCGCTTGAGCAAGCGCTGCAGATTGACCAGTTCGTCATCTTCCAGCGCGCAATCAAGATAGCTGTCGGCGATTTCCCAAGGCAGGTGCAAAGCGCCCAGCACCAGCTGACGCGCCTCGTCCCAGGCGTTGTCGGTGCCATGACCGAAAAACAGATCCTCCCCATGGAAGCGGCTGACGGCCCAACGGATGTGGTCGCGCAGGGTACGAAGTCGGGAAGTGATCACGGCGTAGAACTCCAGAAAAAACGACTGGCGATTCTAGCAGCCAAAACGCGCCACGACGACGCAGGAAAAACCGTGCGGCAACGGTAGGAGATTTCTTTTTTTTGCATCAGGCATTGAACGGAACGTGTAACTTGACAAGGCTGCAGGCCAAGAACGACGGCGCCTACGATGGTAGCGATTCACAGAACCGCTCAGCCAGAGGACAATGTCGCAAAAGCCCCACCCCGAGGAGCCCCAGAATGTCCGTTCCAAAAACGATGTTTCAACTCAGCGGCCGCGGTTACGCAGCGGCCACCCTGAGCCATGCCACCGTGGTCATCATCGATGCCCAGAAGGAATACCTCAGTGGCCCGCTGGCCCTGAGCGGCATGGACGCGGCCGTCGCGAACATCAAACAAGTGGTTGCCGCAGCCCGTGCCGCCGGTCGGCCGATCGTGCACGTGCGTCATCTCGGCACCGTTGGTGGCCTGTTCGACCCGCAGGGCGAACGTGGCGAGTTCATCCCTGGTCTGGAACCACAGGGTGATGAAACCATTATCGGCAAACTGCTGCCGAGCGCTTTCCATGGCACTGAGCTGCTCGAGCGTCTGCAGAACATCGGCTCGCTGGACCTGATCGTTTGCGGATTCATGAGTCACTCCAGCGTCAGCACCACCGTGCGCGCGGCAAAGAACCTCGGTTTCCGCTGCACCCTGGTCGAAGACGCCTGCGCGACCCGCGATCTGCCGTTCAAGGGCGGCGTTCTCAGCGCCGAACGCGTGCAGGAAGCGGAAATGGCGATCATGGCTGACAACTTCGCCACGCTGGCCAAGACTCAGGACCTGATCTGATCCTGCCCTTGTGAGCGGTGCACGGCGCCGCTCATCCGCTATATCCGCTGATTTGCCGCAAATGCCATAGCCTCAGGAACAACCCGGTCAACTCCCGGTCGAAGGGCCGATACCATTGAGGAAGGTCGGAATGAAGTTATCCGATGGATTTGACGCACGCCGTTTGCGGCCCAAAGGCCAAAGCAACTGGCGTTTTCGATTTGGCGCGGCGATCTCGGCCATTCTGGCGACGTTCGGCGTGCTGCTGGCGATGGCCGGCGCCGCCAGCCTGCTCGGCCGCCCGCCGGCGCTGGGTGACCTGAACGCGTCGCCGCTGGGCTCGGCAATCATGCTCGCCGTCGGCTTGCTGTTTCTGTATTTCGGCGTTGCCCTGTGGCGTCGCTGCCGCCGTCGCGCACGGCAATCGCGGGAACTGAACATGTCCCCGCATCTGATGAAAAAACACGACTGACCCAACGGCCTGGCTTTTTGCCGGGCCGTTTTCTGTCGACTTGGGTAAACTGGCCGCCCTTCGCGGAGGCTGACATGCAAGACGACGATTTTTCTCTGTTCAAAAGTGCGATCCAGGGCGTCAAGCCGATCAAGCACGACCGCGCCGACACCGGCAAACCCAAGGCTGACCGCGCGCAGATCGCCAAGCTGCGTCAGTCCGCCACCGTGCGCAGCGACACCACCATCATTGACGGCTTGTCCGACCAGTTCGTGATCGACGTCGGCCCGGAAGACGAGCTGATGTGGTCCCGCGACGGCGTGCAGGAAAGCCAGATGCGCAAGCTCAAGGTCGGGCAGATCCCGTTCGAAGGCAGTCTCGACCTGCACGGCATGAGCGTGGAAAAGGCTCGGGAAACACTTTGGGCATTTCTTGCCGAAGCGACCAAATTCGAAATCCGCTGCGTGCGCGTGACGCACGGCAAGGCTGTGCGCCTGGATGGCAAGCGCCCGATGATCAAAAGCCACGTCAACACCTGGCTGCGCCAGCACGCCCAAGTCCTCGGCTTTTGCTCCTGCCAGGCCCGCCACGGCGGTGCCGGCGCGGTTTATGTGATGCTGAAACGGACGATGATGGAAGGCCGCGACGAATAAAGCCGTCACACCGAACTTGCAGGGTTGTGTCCGCCACCGTACCCTTGCCCTTTGCGAAAATCCCCACAGGTAGTTTCATGTCCCTGGAACAGAATTACACCGCGATTCTCGGCCAATTGGGCGAGGACGTGTCCCGCGAGGGCCTGCTCGACACGCCAAAGCGTGCCGCCAAAGCCATGCAGTACCTCTGCCGCGGTTATGCACAGACGCTCGAAGAGGTCACCAACGGTGCCCTGTTCAGCTCCGACAACAGCGAAATGGTGCTGGTCAAGGACATCGAGCTGTATTCGTTGTGCGAACACCACCTGCTGCCGTTCATCGGCAAGGCGCATGTCGCCTATATCCCGAGCGGCAAAGTGCTGGGCCTGTCGAAGGTCGCGCGGATCGTCGATATGTACGCCCGCCGCCTGCAGATTCAGGAAAACCTCAGCCGCCAGATCGCCGATGCGGTACAGCAAGTCACCGGCGCGCTGGGCGTGGCCGTGGTGATCGAAGCCAAGCACATGTGCATGATGATGCGCGGCGTCGAAAAGCAGAATTCGTCGATGATCACGTCGGTGATGCTTGGTGAATTCCGTGAAAACGCGGCAACCCGTAGCGAATTCCTCAGCCTCATCAAGTAATTCGCAACAGAAAAGAACCGGCGTTGATCGCCGGTTTTTTTCGCCCGTTAAAAATCGGGTAAGCTGCGCGCCTTTCTTCATTTGCACCGTGAGGCTTTCAACGTGTTCGTCAAAGCGCTTCGTGTCGGCCTCGGCCAACTGGTTATCTTCATTGACTTCATCACCCGTCCAGGCAAGAAAAAGCGCCCCGCCGCTGCTCAGGCGCAAGTCGACGCTGCCGCGAAAGATCTGACGCTGTATCAATTCCACGCCTGCCCGTTCTGCGTGAAAACCCGCCGCGCCCTGCATCGCCTGAATGTGCCGGTGACGCTCAAAGACGCGAAGAACAACGAGCAGGATCGCCAGACCCTGCTGGAACAGGGTGGCCGGATCAAAGTGCCTTGCCTGCGTATTGAAGAGAACGGGCAAACCACCTGGATGTATGAATCCAAGGTGATTATCGATTATCTGGATAAGCGGTTTGCGGCGGTCTGATGTTAATGGGTTGGAGCGCTAGCCGCCTTGGCGAGCAGGCTCGCTTCCACCCTTGAAACGCATCCCGCCCTGTGGGAGCGAGCCTGCTCGCGATGAGGCCCACACTGACAACGCCGGCCCTTGAGCCGGCGTTTTTGCTAGGCCGCCCTTTCCATCTGCGCCCGCCGCACCACCGCCGCCAACCGCTTCAACCCCTCATCCAGCCGCGACGGATCGATGTGACTGAAGTTCAAGCGCAAATGCCCATGATGCTTGTCCGGCTCAGGAAAGAACGGCTCACCGGGCATGAATGCCACATCATTGGCCAACGCCTCATTGAGCAATGACCGGGTGTCCAGCGGTTGCTTCAACGTCAGCCAAAAAAACAGCCCGCCCTGGGGCATGTTCCATTCAGCCAGATCGGCAAAATGCTCTTCCAGCGCCAACTGAAACGCATCGCGCCGCTGCCGATAGAAATCCCGCAACTCGCTCAAATGCTGTTGATACTTCTGCGAGCCGATCCATTGCAGCGCCTGCCACTGGCCGATGCGATTGGTGTGCAGGTCCGCCGATTGCTTGAGTTTGAGCAGGTGCGGGAACAGATCCGGACTCGCGATCAAGTAACCGACACGCAAACCCGGGAGCAAGGTTTTCGAGACGGTGCCGGTGTAGATCCAGCTGGCTTTTCTCAGACGCGCTGCAATCGGCTTCGCGCTGCCACCATCGAAAGTCAGTTCGCGGTATGGCTCATCTTCAATCAGCGTGACGCCAAATTCATCGAGCAATGCCGCGACTGCGGCGCGCTTGGCCTCGCTGTAGCGCACGGCGGAAGGATTCTGAAACGTCGGGATCAGGTAGATAAACGCCGGGCGATGCTGCTCTAAACGATTACGCAATTGCGCCAGATTTGGGCCGTCGGCTTCCTGCGCCACGGTCAGGCAATCGGCGCCAAACAGTTGGAAGATTTGCAGCGCGGCCAGATAAGTCGGCGCCTCCAACAGAATCTCCGTGCCCTTGTCGATGTACAGCTTGGCCGCCAGATCCAGGGTTTGCTGCGAGCCGCTGACCACCAGCACCTGACTCGCCTCGCATTCAAGGCCCAGCGCCCTCGCCTCTGCCGCCAGCGCCTCGCGCAAGGCCGGCTCGCCTTCGCTCATGCCGTACTGCCCCAGCGACAGCGGCATCTCGGCCCATTCCACCTTCGGCAACATCGCCTCAGCGGGCAGGCCGCCGGCAAACGACATCACCTCTGGACGCTGGGCGGCGGCGAGGATTTCTCGGATCAAAGAACTTTTCAGGCGCGAGACACGTTCGGAAAAAGCCATGGGGATCACCGTAGCGAGGCAGGTAAAAAATGAGTCAAACTGGTTGACTGAAACTACGACAGCTTGAGCGAGTACGTCAACATGCTTGACCTTAAAAACCCCGCAACTCAGCAACAGGCCATGGAAGCGTTCTTCTTCGGCTATCAGGCGTTCACGGCCAAGGCGGATGAAATGCTCGAGCGCCGCGGACTCTCGCGGGTACATCAGCGCATCGTGTTTTTCATCGCGCGCTATCCGAACCTGAGTGTGAAAGAGTTGCTGGCCCTGCTGGGCGTAAGCAAACAAGCGTTGAACATGCCCCTGCGCCAGTTGCAGGAAATGCATCTGGTCGACAGCGTCGCTTCACAGACGGACAAGCGTAAGCGCCTGCTTGAGCTGACGGCGGAAGGCGCGAAGTTCGAGCAGGCGTTGCGCCGTGAGCAGGTGAAATTGCTTGAGCGGGTGTTTGCCGAGGCTGGGGAAGCGGCGGTGAATGGGTGGTTGGCGGTGAATCTGGCGCTTGGGGGCAGTCAGACGCATCTTGATTGACAGGACCGCCCTCTTCGCGAGCAGTCTCGCTCCCACATGGGAACGCTTTACAAAGGTGGGAGCGAGCCTGCTCG